>DATLSW010000106.1:0-31675 GCA_035533955.1 Ktedonobacteraceae bacterium
GCGCTGAGGGAGGCCATGCCAATGATGGTCATCATCAGGGCGGCCCAGGGATGGGAGAAGATGAACATGGCCGTGACTTTGTCGGCAGGCAGACCGAGCAGGCCAGTGAAGACGAGCAGGCCCACGGCCTCGTTGCTGCCCACCTGGCCGGGAGGCGTCGGCAGGATATAGAACATATTGTAGAGCGTGTAGCCAAAGATGGCGACGCCGAAGGAGATTTGCAGGCCAATCGTCCAGAAGGCCAGCATGGCGAACATGCCCTCGAAGAAAACAGCAACCGCCGTCAGCACAAGCGCCGGCAGAAATATCTTCGGGCGACTGGCCCCCATCAGCAGCGAATCGACAAAGCCTGTGGCGAAGCCTTCGATCTTGCTGCCAAGAAACTTTGGCAGGATCGCGATAGCGCGATGCAGCAGCGCGATGGCAATGTCGCGCTTCCAGGCCGCCAGCCCCACGAACAGCGCCATGCTCACCAGCAGGCCGCCGACCAGGATCAGGATCAGCCAGATTTTGATGTCCAGCGTCATGCCAAGAAACGGCACGAGCGCGATGATGAACAAAGCAGGCATCAGGTCGAGCGCCTTGTCCATCGCAATAGTGGGCAGCGATTTGCTGACTGGCACATTGGCGGTACGCTTGAGGATGAGAGCTTTAGCGACCTCGCCGCCGCGTATCGGTAGAAGGAAATTTAAGAATGTACCGACGAGAAAAATTTGCATGACGCGGAGCGGGCTGAGCTTGCAGATGGGATTGAGGAAGAGCCGCCAGCGCATCCCGCGCAGGGCGAAGGCCGTCAGAAAAGCCACGCCGGAGAGCAGCGCCAGGGCGATGCCGCGCGGCGTCGCCAGGTTTTGCCGCAGCACCTGTATAGTGGCCGGTACATTGACGAATTGCGCCACAAGCAAGAGCAACGCGACGCCGACGAGCAGACCAAGCGTGACTTTGACAGCAGATTTGCCGAGCAGCGTCTTCCAGAATGGCCGTTCAACTGGTAGAGGCGGCGTCACCGGCACGGCTACAAAAGGCACGCTGCGGCCAAACGGCACGCTGCCATAAAGATTGATCACAGGCAATGGGCCGGTCTGCTGGATGCCGTTGGGCCAGTATTCTTCAATGACGCCCCCGATGCCGCTTTGCGAAATAGGCTGTTTATCCCGCCCGGCGGCAGAAGCGCGCGGCGGACGCACAGCGCGCACCATACCACTTAATTGCATGAGGCTGGCCGTACTCTGAATGCTGATATCATCCAGATCAGGATCGTCTCTCGTGTCCGGTATGCTTTTGAAAGAGAAGGGCGGCGTTATGGGCAGCGACGGTTGGGAGTGCGAGGGCATGAGCAGCGTTGGTTGAACCGCAACATCGTGCATATCGTCCCGTTCCGCCATCCGCGTAGGGGGCGATTTATCGCGCCCAGCACGCCGCGGCTGTTCCGTAGATGTATATTTGATTAGCCGCGCCGGGCGGCGCAGCGGCGATACGGGACGATAGTCATGTTGCATAATTATTCCAATCTCATCCAGGCGCGATTATGATTTCCTCTCTCCCAAAGAGGCTGTCTCTCCCAAAGAGGCTGCTGGC
Source organism: Ktedonobacteraceae bacterium (assembly GCA_035533955.1). Classification (GTDB taxonomy): domain Bacteria; phylum Chloroflexota; class Ktedonobacteria; order Ktedonobacterales; family Ktedonobacteraceae; genus CADDZH01. Next base: position 1,579 of record DATLSW010000106.1, read on the forward strand.
CCCTACCACAATACCTCGCGCTCCTACAAACTTTTACACGTTCTCCATATCAATCAACGAATTAGCACATAGAGAATTAACAATGTTTAGCCTATGAAAAAAAGATGCTGTTTCTGATACCAATCGGCAGTTTGTTTGATTCCATTATCAAAAGGGAAAGTGGCCTGGAAACCGAGTTCTTTTTGCACGCGGCTGCAATCATAAACGCGGCTGTTGGTCAGAAACTTGACGCGGCTGCGCGTCAAAGGGGCGCGCTCGCCCTGGAAGCCAGGGATCACGGCGAAGATATCAGATGCCAGGTTCGCCAGCCAGAGTGGGATGCTGCCGCGCGACAACTGCTTGCCGAGCGCGCTCGCAATCGTCTCTGCAAGCTCGCGCACTGTCACGGCCCGTTCTCCAGCGATATTGTAACAGCGACCAATGGCGGCGGGATGTTCGGCGCACAGCAAGAAGGCGGCAATCATATCGTCGATGTAGATGGGATGTAGCCTGGCTTTGCCACCATCGATGACGCGAAAGATCCCCTTGTTGATGGATTGGAAGAAGCCGAGCAAATGCAGATCGCCCGGCCCATAAACCAGCCCTGGACGCACCACGCTGACCGGCAAACCTTGCTCGCGAACTGCCTGCAACGCCAGCAGTTCGCCCTCCAGCTTGGTGGCCTCGTAAGGATTGGTCGGCGCGAAGGGCGCATCTTCGGCGGCTGGCGTATCTCCCGTGACGCCATGCACGCCGGTGGTGCTGCAATGCACAATACGCTGCAATTGCGCCTGTCCCTGGCACGCTCGCAACAGCATGCGCGTTCCCTCGACGTGCGTTTGGCGATAGAGCGCGGCTGGCGTGGCCGGATGGTAGAGTCGTCCTGCCAGATGGTAGACGTGCGTCGAGCCGTCCACCAGCCGCGTCACAGCATCCGCGTCAGTGATTTCGCCGGAGATGATCGTAATCGCGTCGCCAAATTGCTGGCGCGCACTCGTTTCATCGCGCGCGAGAATGCGCACCGGCTGGCCGCGTTTGACCAGTTCCGTCACCAGCGCTGCGCCGAGAAAACCGGTCGCACCTGTCACAGCATTGATCATTGGCGCGCTCCCGAATAGCCCTTGACGGAGATGGCGTGTTCTGGGCAGGCTTCGTAGCAGAGCAGGCAGCGCTGGCAGGTGGCGTAATTGACTTTGAGCGTCAGGAGATCGATCACGTTTGGTAATGGACACGTCTCGACACAAACACCGCAGCGCGTGCATTGCTCAGCGTGGATATATGGGCGCGTCCCCACCAGCCCTGTGCTATAGAGCATGGTGCAAAGATGCTCCGCCATCCCCATAGGGGCCGACAGCCTCTCCGGGGATGGCTGTCGGCCCCTACGGCCGCGCCCGATCAGCCAGGTGTAGGGATAATCGAGCGGGTACATGAGCCAGAAAATGAAGCGGTAGAGCGGCTTCTGAGTCGGCAAGCGGAAACGCTTGATCACCTCGATCTCCTCGCCGACAATGCGCCATGACGGCTTGCCGAACTGCTCAAGCGCCAGCCGCAGGTGCGGGATGTCTCGCGGTTTGATGCCGACCAGTTGGCAGCAAACGAGATCGACGGCCAGGCTGTCGCGTCCAGCTACCAGTACCTGTAAATCGGAAGTGTCGCCGTACAATGGGCCTTCACCGTCCTGCCCGGCGCTGCCATCCACAATAGTCAATGCAGGTTTGATGCCCAGGTTCATGTCCACGATACTTTGATCGATGCCGAAAGTGTGCATTGAGCGGCGATCAGGGCGCGGCAGAATGCCCATCGGGTTCTTCATGCCCAGCGACATACCAGAAACAACGTGCGTCTTGAGAACGGGCAGGTTGATCAAGCAGGCGTCAGCGAGCAGGCGCGGCATGTGGAAGCGACGCAGCTTTTTCGCTCCGGCAGGCTGCAACACAACCCAATCCTGCTCGTCGCCTTCGGGATCGATACGTACAATGCGGATGCCATTGTCGGCGCAGAACTGCTCGACGCCCAGGATGGTATAGGTGGCCTCACGGTCAAATTCTGTGCCGGGCATCTCGCACAGCACCGGCTCCGCGCCGCAGCCGCGCACCTCCGCCGCCACGACCTTGAGCAGCGCAAAGCTGGTGGTCGAACCGGTAGAAGCGTTGCGCCCGGCCACGAAATTCGGCTTGAGGACAGCCATCTTCGCGCCCTGCAAAACAGAGGCCATGCCACCCACCTGCGCAATCACCCTGCGCGCCGCCTCCTCAATGCCATCAAAAGTGCGCGTAATGGCAATAGTATCTTCGTCTACTCGCGTAACCAGCATAGTTTTTCTATCCTTTTGATCCCTATATATGAGAATATCGTCAGAGATGTTCCATTGGATAACAGCGTTTTGGCAATAGCCCTCAATTTCTCGTGTGCTTTTGCCGTTTATTATACTAGAGAACAGTTGCGCATGGTCTCCATGCGCGAAAGATAGTACTCTTTTACTAACGAGCTACCATGCCGGAGCAACAACCGATGTTCTTCGTTTAAGATGATTGTAGATAGTAAATGATATGCAATTGCTCACGGCCCGTGTTCGCATAATCTGAGGAGTCTTTTTCCATGCGCCTATCCTTGCGAAAAAAACCTGTTTTTACCATTATCTTGCTGCTCTCTTTCATCATCTTGCTCTGGGGTTCCCTATTAGCATGGTTCGTGAGTAACGGCGACACTTTTGTGCCATCGCAGGTTTCTGGCGGCGCCCCCTCGCACAGCTACAGCCCTGAAACAACTATCGCGCGGCCAAAAACGATTACGCCGACGCCCACCATAAAGTTGAAACGTCCCAACTTTGAAACAGGCATGGTTTTTCCGCAATGGCAGCAAAACGCCTACAGCACGAGTAGCTGGCATACAGGATTACAGCAGATTCAAACCCAGACTGGCGCGCGCTGGGTAGAAATGCCCCTACTCTTCGATCAGCCCTCTTCGAACTCGACAGACATAGCCGCGGGTAACACCACCCCAACCGTAGCATCCTTTGCCAGCGGCATTCAGGCAGCACACGCGCAAGGGTTTCATGTTTTCATCATCCCACTGGTGTCCCCCTGGTCGGGTACCATTGAGTTCACTACCTACGCGGAAGAGCAGCAGTGGTTTAGCAACTACTGGCAGGCGTATCAGCCTTATATTCAGGCCGCCGCGCAAAACGGCGTGGAGCAACTGGCTATCGGCACCGAAGACGACTGGCTGCAAGAAAACGCTCCCAGTTCCCTCTGGAACCAGCTCATTGCCAATGTCCATAGCATTTATACGGGGACCATCACCTATGATATGAACTGGATACAGCAGCTCATCCAGCTTCCCTCCTGGATGAAAAACCCGGATTTGAAGATGATTGGCTTTTCGGAGTATATCCCCCTGGTTTCTACTCCCACGCCGGTTGACCCAGGAGCCATACGCGCTTTATGGTCAGAGAAGGTGAAGCCGATCATCGACGGCGTGGCGGCGCAACTGGGCAAGCCCATTATCATCTCCGAAATCGGCTACCGCGGCACTTCTGACGCCCTCTATCAGCCCTATCAAACCTTCACCAGCGCCCCGGCTGATCCAGAGCTACAGGCTGCCGCCTTCGACGCGGCCATCGCTGACACGATCTCCGATCCCAGCATCGAGGGCATCTACGCTTACGCCTGGGACAATGTTTTAACCTTTACCCTGAAAACGCAGCCTTCCGCTCTATCGGTACTGCATAAGTGGTATACCTCGCCAGAGGCTTGACCTGAAAGGACTGTGCCAGGAATGCCTTTTCTCATTGCGCAAGGGCGCGATTCTTACCTCTCATTATTACCCTTCGTTACCCACGCCCCGCGTGGGGTGCGGACATGTATCCCGTCCCGCGTGGAGCGCGGAGAGGTTGCAGACTCCTGCTGTTGCCAGGGGGAAGACCGCTGATGAACTCTCGTCAAAATACGCCTGTGATCAGGCCCAACCGCGTGCGAAAATATCCGGGGAGGATGCCTCAGCCAGGGCCGGGCAGAAGCTCTACCCCTACAGAGAATCCGGCGGCCCAGCAGCAGATGATGGACTACCTGGGATGGTTGAACGCTCAGGCTGTATCCGTGCATTCTCCTGACAAAATCCAGGCATATCGCGAAGTGGCGCTGGCGACCAGGAAGGTGGGCAAGCGCGAGGTACGCACCTTTGCCCCATTCCAGCAACAGTTATCGGCGCTGCAAGTCATTACGCCCGCGCAGATCAGGTTTCTGATCAGTATTGTGCTGTGCTGGAGCGTTGGCCTGTTCTTTTTGCATGGTCTCATGTTTACTCTGACGCTGGGCGTCATCACGACGCTCTATGTCGGCGGCTTTCTGCTCAGCGTCATCCTGGCAACCCATGCCTTGAGCGGAGGCTCCGGCGAGCAGATTAGTGATGATATGATCGCGCTGCTCGATCAGATGGGGGCGCAGTGGCCGTCATATACCATTCTCTGCCCCTTATTTAAAGAGGTGGCCGTGGTTTCACAATTCGTTCAGGCCATGAGCGCACTCAACTACCCAGCCAGCAAGCTGCAGGTGCTGTTCCTGACGGAAGAAAATGATCCCCAGACGCGCGCTGCCCTGCTGTCGATGAATCTGCCCCCGCACTTCAGCGTTCTTACCGTCCCAAAGGGAACGCCACAGACAAAGCCGCGCGCCTGTAACTTCGGGCTGTTGCAGGCGACCGGCCAATTTGTCGTCATCTTTGACGCCGAAGACAAACCAGAACCCAATCAGTTGAAGAAGGCCGTGCTAACCTTCGCTCATTATGGGTCCGACCTGGCCTGCGTGCAGGCGAAGCTGAATTTCTACAACAGCGAGCAAAACGTGCTGACACGCCTGTTTACCGCCGAATACAGTCTCTGGTTCGACATTATGCTGCCCGGCCTCCAACACTCCGGCCTGGCATTACCGCTGGGAGGCACCTCCAATCACTTCCGTACCGATGCTTTGCGGGCGCTGGGCGGCTGGGACCCCTTCAACGTCACGGAGGATTGCGACGCTGGTTTACGCCTGGCGCAGTACAAGCTCACTACGGCGGTGCTGAACAGTACAACTTACGAAGAGGCCACTTCTCGCCCCAAAGTCTGGCTGTTTCAACGCTCGCGCTGGATTAAGGGCTACATGCAGACGTACCTGGTACACATGCGCTATCCCCTGCAAACGCTGCGCAGCGGCGGCTGGCGGCGGTTCTTTTCCTTGCAGGTGATTGTTGGCGCCTGGACGGCTGTCCTGCTGCTCAATCCTCTGATGTGGTTGCTTTCCTTGCTCTACCTGATCCTGCAACCTGTTACCCTGTATCACCAGTTATTCCCCACTCCTATCTTCTATATGGGAACCATATGTTTCGTCTTCGGCAATTTCTTCTATCTGTACCTCCATATGATCGGCTGCCTGCGGCGCAAGCACTATAGCCTCATCAAATGGGTGCTGCTCATCCCTCTTTACTGGGGCTTAATGAGCGTTTCAGCATATATTGCTCTTTATCAATTGATTGTGAAGCCGCATTATTGGGAAAAGACGCAGCATGGCAACCATCTCAAGCAACCCGGCGCGCAGGCCGCGCCCTTTCTCATCAATCCTGTGGCAAATTCCCATAATGAGTTGGGGAGCCACCATAACGAATTGGGGAGCCACGAACGCGAAGTCGCGGCTTCTTTGCCTACGATGCGCCTGCCCGCTGTTTTCGGTAGAGGCATCCTCAAGCGCCCGGCGATACCAGAAAGTTTCGGCAGCGCGACGCGAGAAGTACCGATTGTGCGTACTGCGCTGGGAAGATCGCAGCGACCGCGGGCGAGCTTGCCGGGGGCAAGCTCAAAAGCGCGTCTGCCGCGCCTGAGCGGTTTGTTGATCGATGATCGCTGGCTGCTGGCAGCAATCTTTATCGCGATTATGGTGAGTACAGCCGCTACGGTATATACGTTCCAGCAGCACTGGACGCTGGCGAATGTTGATTCCATTTCGCACCTGGAGATCGGACGCCGCCTCCTGGACAATATTACGCCGGGCCTGGCGCAGCTTGGCGGTGTGTGGCTGCCGCTTCCACACTTGCTGATTGCTCTTTTTGCCTGGAATGACTTCCTCTGGTCAACCGGTCTGGCCGGGAGCCTGGTCGGTATGCTTTGCTACCTGGTGACTGTTATCCTTGTCTTCCTGGCGGCGCGGCGCTTAACGCACAGCAGCAGCGCGAGCTTTATCGGGACACTGGTCTTCGCTCTCAATCCGAATGTTCTCTACCTGCAAGCGACGCCGCTTTCCGAGCCGGTGTGCTGGGCCACGTTCACGATGGCCTGCTACTATCTGCTGGCGTGGGTGCAAGAAGATAAGAACAAGTACCTGGTCTGGGCCACCGGAAGCACTTTTCTGGCGACGATGGCTCGTTACGATGGTTGGGTTCTGCTGGCGGTTTTTCCCGTGGTGATCCTGCTGGTCGGGCTGCTGAAGCATCATACACGCCGCCGCATCGAGGGACAGTTAATGATGTTTTGCGTTCTTGGCAGCCTCGGCGTCTGGCTCTGGCTGGCCTGGGGGCAGATCATCTTCGGTGATCCGCTCTACTTTTTGCGCGGACCGCAGTCAGCCCAGGCACAAACCATTGCCTCCGCCAACCCACTACAGCTCTACCAGCAACATAACCTACCAGCCGATATCCAGGTGTATGGTTTGGCAACGATAGAAACGCTGGGTCTGGGCCTGTTCCTGCTCGCGCTGATCGGCCTTGCTTGCTACTTATTCAGAAAGTGGCGCTCGCCGGAGGTTCTGGCCGTACTGGCCTTTCTCGCGCCCTTTGCCTTTTACGTAGTCGCGCTCTATGCCGGGCAGGTGGGGCTATTCGATAACGGTGTGGTATTCTATCCCCTGGGCATTATTCCGATCAGCCAGAGTACTCATCTCTTCAACGGTCGTTTCGGCTCGGAGATGGTGGCCCCGCTGGCGATTTTTGTCGCGCTGCTCGTCCCCTCCCACCATAAATGGGGGAGCCACAAGCCAAACATGACTCCCACAATGAATTGGGGAGCCACGCTGCACCGCTGGGGTGCGCGCCTGGGAAAACTCCTGCTGCTGCTGTTCGTCATCTTTCAGTCGGCATGGATCATCTACGGCGGCGCGATTACGGTGATCGCACAAACCAACCCGCCTAACTGCGTCCTGAACTATGCCATCAATGTATATTTGTCTCAACACTATAATGGAGGACACATCCTGCAAACGGACTACCCGTTTCTTCTCTCGGAGTCGCAAGAGGATATTCACTTCAGTAATGTCATTTATGAAGGTTCCGGCCCATTGTGGCAACAGGCGCTTCATCATCCTGAGACGATGGTAGATTGGGTGGTTTTCGCGCCCGGCGACGATATTGCCCAGGCGCTGGCAGCGAACGACCCTCACTTCGTGCAGCAGTTCACGCTGGTGGCAACCGGCCCCAAAGGTATGCGTCTCTATCACAAAAGCGGACTGCCCCCATTACCGACGCATCCTGTTCCACCTTTGCTGGCACACGAGCAGCAGTTCTGCACCTACAGCAACTACCATATCTACAACTGACTTCATCGCTTTCAGTAGGGGCGCGGGCTTGCCCCGCCCAAAAATCATGCCTTGTTGATCATTAGGATTCGTCAGGGCGGGGCAAGCCCGCGCCCCTACGGCGATAGCGGTGGGGCATTCTTGATAATCACCTGCCAGGTCAAGGGCGTCTGCGGGCCGACATCATCGTTATCCGCTCCTAAGCCTGGGCCTAAATTCCAGAAGCCTATGCCGGCAGCGTGCAACTGCTTTGCAGCACGATACGTCTGCTGAAAAAATTGCGCCCTGGCCTGATCGCCGACACCCTGCGGCTGAAAGAACTCTTCCCACAGCCACGGCTTATGGATGCTCGCACAAAATTGGGCGGTAATGGCTGCATCAGGCCCGGTGGGGGGCGAGTGAACGGCACAGACATCAAGATCAGGATTCGAGAAAATGGTCTTATAATCCACACCGGAATTCCAGCTAAACTGATAGAGTCCGCCAGGGGAAAGTAGTTGGTTATGATCCAGCGTTTTAAATTCGCGAGCCGTGCGAGCAAAGAAAGTATCAATTTGTTGCGTTGTCTCATGCAAGGGATTCGTACCATTCGGCGGATTAACTTCACCCGCCAGCGCGAACATGGCAATCGTCGGATCATCCCCATAGCGAACTTTCGTGACCGTATTCACTCTATTGATGACAAACGTTAAGAATGGCTTCCAATCAACCAGATAGGGGTTGCGCGTGTCATTCTGCGTGGTCAGGTTGCGATACGTGGACAGGTCTAAAAGGACGTGCAGCCCCTTTGCCCTGGCGCCCGCGATCAGTTGATCAACGATTCTCCAATGCACTTCATTATACGGGGCAGTTAGAGGATTGCCGTCCTCATCCAAGAAATTCGTGATGCGCAGCGTATTCAGATGGCCCTGGGCTGCCGTCTCGATATCCCACGTCAGGTGATGGCTCGCGTCATAGGTCGATGCGAAATAGGGTTCCCATTGTTTTTCATCAATACAGAGATGTGTGCAGCATACCTTCACAAAATGCTGGGATAACGAGCCAGTTGTCTTGCTCGTTGGAGTCGCCGCTGCGCCAGAGGGAGGCTTGTAGGCTGTTCTGGCATCCAGCGAGGCAACAATGAGCGTGCAGAGAGTGGCAAATAGCAAAAGCAGGAAGAGTGTTTGCGCTATGACCTTTTTAGAAAATGTTCGCCTCATTTTAATTGATGATCCTTCGCTCTACTAAATGACGATGTAACTATCTCTACTATGGTAGCGCAAAAGAGAGGAGCCGTCGCGCAGGCTAAGCGAAAGGTACTATGTATGAGCAGTCAGCTACGCTTAGAAGAACATGCAGTAAAGTGCGATTGTAACGACTAATTACCCAGGACACGCTCAGAAATATGTATGTTCAGCGGCTAAGAGCGTGATTATTGACACAAAACCAACTTTCCTTTACAATATGGATCAAAGGAATTTGACTTATTTATCAATTCCATGACAAAGAAAAATATTTAGTAGGAGGCATTCATGCCAGGAAATCGATCCGGCGACACGGGGGGGGAAAGCGTCGGCGCCAGGATTCGAGTAGCCCGACTTGACAGAAAATATACTCAGAGTCAACTCGCCGGCACGGACTTTTCCATTAGCTATATTTCCGCTATCGAACGAGGGCAGATACAGCCCTCACTGCGCGCTTTAGAGATCATCGCGCAGCGTCTCGGACTGCCATCGTCGCACTTTTTTCAGAACACACCCATTCCCTACCGTGAAGGGCGCGAGATGATTAGCTCTCACCCGGAGAGGCTGTCGGCCCTTACCGGGCTGCCCGCGCTCGCCGGCAATCATCGCCATGTTGTTGATATCAACACCCAGGTGGAGTATACCATCCTCGAAGCAAGAATTCTGCTCGAACAGCAACGGTCAGAGGAGGCTATTGCGCTGCTGGACAAACTGCGCGCGCAATCACATGATCCGCGCGTGCAAATGCGCATCTCTATCCAGCTTGGGCAGGCATATCTGGACGCGGGAAATCTGCACGAGTGCGAACTAGCCCTGGTCGAGGCCGAGAAACTGGCAATTCGTCTGAACGACCCCTATGCCAGGCTGCGTATCTGTTACCGCATTGGCCTGACGTATGCCGCTCTGCATCAATTTGATCGGGCCGTAGAGACACACAGGCAGTGCCTTGAGATGCTCGATGAACTCCAGCATCTCGATCCCTTCTGGCGTTTCGATGTCTATTATCAGTTAGGATCGCATTATACGCAGCTACAGCAGGACGAGATAGCATTCTCCATGTTTCAGCAAGCCGCGGATCTCGCTAAAGAACTGGAACGCGCGAACCATACGCAAAAAGTCTTTGGGGAACTGAGCCAGCATCTCGCGCAGGAAAACTACCTGTACCGCTCGCTGCTCTACGCCCACAAGTCCATCCAGGAGCATACGTTACACATCGACACAGCTTTTATGGCCGATCTCTTTCTTCATCTCGGTCAGGCAGCCCTGGAAAGAGAGCATGGCTATGATCATGCCGGGCTTGAAAAATTGGTCGCGCAACATCCCGCCCAGCCTTTGCTCCAAGCTGCCATTCTCATCACCCTGGCCGATTGGCAACGCAGCCACGATCAACTCGCGCTAGCTGAGCAAACGGCTCAGCTAGCCAGCACTCTCACGTTGCTTTCTGGCGACTCGCACACCGCGGCTGAGGCGCAGTTCATGCAGGGCTGTATTGCCTACGCGCAAGGTCGTTCCGATGCTGGCGCTGCATGTTGCGCAGCGGCGCTTGAGATGCTGCAACGCCTCGGCCTGTCCCACGAACTGGCCGATCACGCGCTAGAGTACGCGACTGACCTGGAACAACGCGGCAAAACCGCCGAGGCCCTGCACTATATGAAACTGGCCTTTGAAACCCGAAGACGTATCGGGCTGTAACATGTGAACCCGGCTCTGTGGCGGCGCAATGCATCGCGCCTCTACGTGTTACAATAGATGGAGATCACAAGGCGTAACCATCTATTGGCAGGAAAAGGCGCTTTTTTGTTATGCGCGCGCATATACTACAAACGATCCTGGCTTGCCTGCTTTGCCTGGCCCTGCTCGTCGCGTGCGAGGGTACAGCAACGACCGCACTTGCGCCGACGCCAGGGCGGACGGCGCGGGCAGGACAGAGCCTTACCCCTACTGTCCACGCCACCGCGCCGACCGCAACCCCGACCGCCGTCACGCCGCGTTCCTACGCGGAGCATACCTTACTGCACAGCGCGTGGCGGCCCGATGACCTGGCCTTCGACCCACAAGGACGTGTCCTCTTCAGTGACGTGCATAACGGCATCATCGGGCGGCTCAATAGCGACGGCTCGGTGACGATATTGCTGCGCGATACCCACGGCCCCGAAGGCATCATCGCGCTGGCAAACGGCACGCTGATCTTCGCCGAACAGTACACCAATCGCATCATGTCGCTGGCCCCCGGAGCCAGCGCGCCCCGTGTACTGCGCGATCTACCCGGTCAGCCCTCCAGCGCGTCCTGCAAGGACGGCGTAGACGGCATCGCCTACGATCCCATCACCCACACCATTATCGTGCCGGATAGTCCCACCGGCAACATCTATAGCCTGAGCCTGGATGGCAAAATACTCACATTGCTGGCTTCCGGCATAGTGCGCCCTGTCGGCGCGGCGGTCGATGGGCGCGGCAACATCTACATCGCCGACGAGTGCGGCGGCGCGGTCTGGCGCATCGCGCCAAACGGGCAGACCACCCGCGGCGGCGGCTTTGGGATGCCCGACGACGTAGCGTTCGATCCAGCCGGGAATCTGCTGCTGATCGATCTCAAACCTTCCATCCACGCGCTGATTCGCGTCAACCTTGCCACCGACCAGCGCGTGACGCTGGCAAGCCAGGGCTTCATCGAGCCGCAGGGGCTGATCGTCGATCAGCGTGGTACTATATACATATCTGACGATTACGCTGATACTATCGTGGAGTTTGTACCCTCATGAGTAAACGCATGTCAATGGCCGAGGCTATCGCGCGCTATGTGCCGGACGGCGCGTCCGTGGCGCTAGGACTGGCGTTGGAGGCGCTGATCCCCTTCGCCGCCGGACACGAGATCATCCGCCAGCAGAAGCGCGACCTGACCCTGATCGGCCCAATTTCGGATATTTTGTTTGATCAACTGATCGGCGCGGGCTGCGCGGCCAGCATCAAGGCGGCATGGGCGGGCAATGTCAGCGAAGGGCTGGGCTACTGCTACCGGCGCGCGGCGGAAAAAGCTATCCCGCGTCCCCTGACTATCGAAGAGCATAGCAATTTCAGCATCGGGCTGGCGCTGCTTGCCGGTGGGCTGGGTTTGCCCTACGTGCCGACGCGCTCCCTGCTCGGCAGCGACATCCCGCGCCAGAACCCAACCTTCCACCATGCCACATCGCCCTTTGATGATACGCCCATCCTGCTCATCCCCGCCGTGCGGCCCGACGTGGCGATCATCCACACGCAGCGCAGCGACGAAGACGGCAATGCTCATCTCTGGGGCAACTCCGGCATCAGCGCCGAGGCCATGATGGCCGCGCGCGACGTAATCATCGTCACCGAGGAGGTCGTGCCGCGCTCTGTCATCCTGAGCGATCCCAACCGCGTGTTGGGGCCATCGTTCAAAGTGCGCGCCGTCGTCCACGAGCCGTGGGGCGCACACCCCGCTGCCGTGCAAGGCTACTACAACCGCGATCACCAGTTCTACCACGAGTACCACGAACGCACCCGCACCGTAGAAAGCTATCAAGACTGGCTGCGGAACCTGGTGTTAAGCGTGCCTGATCGCGCCGCCTACCTGGAAAAGCTCGGCGAAGAGCGCAGGCGCGGCCTGGGCGTGAAGCAGCATTTGCTGGCCGCACCGGTGGACTATGGATATTAAGCGTGGCGAGGGTAGGGGCGATGCTTGCCATCGCCCTTCCCGCTTGCCGTCGCCCCTACCTTCGCGTCGCCGCCCTCACGGTCGATATGTTATGAACAGGAGATATGTATGGGTTATACTCCGCAAGAATTGATGGTCGCCTGCGCGGCGCGGCAGATTCGCGACGGTGAGCGCGTCTTCGTCGGCATGCGCCTGCCCCTTATCGCCTTTGCCCTGGCAAAACGCACGCACGCGCCGGGCTGCATCGGCCTCTTCGAGTCCGGCGTCATCCGCGACGAGCCAGCAGCAGAACTGCTTTACACGATGGGCGATGCCCCCAACAATGTTGGCGCGTTATGGACGACCGGCACTGTCAACGTCATCGGCTTGATGTCCGCCGGAGAAGTGCAGTTGGGCTTCATTGGCGGCGCGGAGATCGACCGCTACGGCAACCTCAACACCAGCATGATCGGCGACTGGCAGCATCCCAAAGTGCGCCTGCCCGGCAGCGGCGGCGCTGGCGATATCGCCTCGCTCGCGCAGCGCCTGGCGATCATCATGCCCCACGAACGCCATCGCCTGCGCGAAAAAGTCGATTACGTGACCAGCCCCGGCTACGGCTACCCCGACGCGCACGGCCCGGCAGGCGTCAGTTGGCGGCAGCGTGTCGGACTGCCGCGCGGCGGCCCAGAGGCGCTGATTACCACGCTGGCCCTCTTCACCTTCGATCCCGACAACGGCGAGGCTTTGCTGCAATCCTACCACCCCGGCACGACCATCGCATACGTGCAAGAACAAACCGGATGGCCCCTCCGCCTCGCCCCGGATTGCGCCGAGACCATCCCGCCATCAACCGAGGAGTTGCGCGTGATCAGAGAGATCGATCCAGAGGGGAAATGGACACGTTAAGGAGTAGGGACGGGTTGAAGGTGGACGCGGAGCGCGGACGCTTGCGCCGCCCGCTCATCAATATTTTTAGGAGCTAGCATGAACGTATCCCGCACGACCGCCGACAAGGACAGCAGGCAGGGCAGAGCCTTGTCCCTACTGCTCAAGTGCGGTCTCTTCGCGACTGCACTGGTTGCCCTCTACCAGAGTTATCGATCCCAGCGCGCGCTCAGAGAAGCACGCCCACCACATGATACTCCCTTACCAGTACCGGCTCCTCACGTCTCAATTATCCTGCCGGTACGCAACGAAGAAGCGAATATCGATGCCTGCCTGACCTCGCTGCTGACGCAGGATTACCCGGACTTTGATATTACTATCATCGATGATGGTTCAACCGACAAAACACCGTGCCTCCTCGAGGCATGGACAAAACGCGATCCGCGCATACACGCGCATTGTATTGACGAGTTGCCGCCCGATTGGGCGGGAAAGCCGCACGCCCTGCATACCGGTGCTATGCTTACGAGCGGTGAGTGGCTCCTTTTTACCGATGCCGATACGCGACACGCGCCGCAGACGCTCCGCTTGATGGTGGGACATGCCATAGAGCAACAAGATGATCTGCTCTCCATGTGTACCAATCTGATGACGCTGAGTGGTTCGGCAACTCCTCTGCTCATGCCGCTGAGCGAGATCATTCTAGCGCACCGGGTTACTCCCGCCGAGGTACGTGACCTGGCCCATCCACGCGGCTTCGCCTTTGGTCAGTATATCCTTTTGCGCCGCGCTTCCTATGTCGCCACGGGCGGCTATGCTACAACCTGCATGCGCACAACGTTCATCGATGATATCGCCCTGGCGGAACAGTTCAAACAGTATGGGAAGCGCGTCGAGTTAGTGAACGGGCGCGGCCTCGTGACGAATCGCCAGTGGCTGACCTGGAAAAGCGCCCGCCAGGGATGGGGCAAAAGCTGTTATAGCGAAATCATTCGCTCGCGTATCCCTTTTGCCGGTGTGCCTGCTGCCCTGGCGCTCATTATCTATGGGCTGGGACCGCCCTTTATACTGGCTCATGCGCTTTGTGCCGGAAAGATACGTCGCCTTTCTACCCTGCTAGCAAGCATCACGCTGCTGGCACAGATTAACGCCAGGCGCCGCTTTGATCGCGAACATGGCCTGAGTGTCTTCTGGTCGCTGGCGGCTCCGTTAAGCTGGGCCGTTTTTGGAATCATGGTGCTTGACATGGCGCGTCTCATTGTGACGGGCCGGGGCGTTTCCTGGAAAGGTCGTCAGATTCACATACACAGGAAGCCTTTTCCACGGCCTGCAACAGATGAGCAGGCGCACCAGGACAGGGCGGGCGCGATAACTCGGCCCCTACAGGGTTGCGGGCCGGATTATCCCTCCGCGGAGACGCCATGAGAATCGTCAAACTGCTCTTCGTCTGTCACCTTGCGGCCCTGGTATGCGGACTAGGCGCGTTATTGATCATCGCGCCATATCCCGAACTCTGGCATTCTACGCTCGTCGGAGTCACTATCTTTGGCTTCGTCCTGCGCTACGCCGCGTTGTTCCACATCCTGTTCGGCGCGGCGACGATGTTTCTCTTTGGACTGCTCTGCGTTGGTACGCGCAAGACATTCATCTTTCTCGCAGTCTCCATGCTCATCACACTGAGCCTGGAATTGCTCAGCACACATAGTGATTTCTTTCCCGGCGTCTCTTCCTCGCTCACCTTGCCTGGCATTAACGTGGTGGTGCTTGTTCCCTATTCTTTGCTCCTTTCCTGGTTCTACATGGGCTTTACATCTTACTTGCTGGCAAGCAATCTGACCTCCAGGCTCGGACTGCGCAGGCAGCTCCTCTGGTCGCTCGTGCTGGGAACCTACTTCTTGATGACCTGGAACCTGGCGCTCAACACGGCCCTGGCACACGAGCGCGTTTCTCCGCAACTCTCGCTCTGGCAGGAGTACGGCTCATCCTTTGGCTTGCCTATGCACAGCCTGCTCGCCTGGACGCTGATCGGCCTGCTCCTGTTCGGCGCGAGCCAGTTCCTGTGGCGCACCACCCTCGATGCTCAGCGCCTGGCTAGCTTGATCCCCTTTGGCGTCTACACGGCCAATACCGCCTTCGTCATAGTACTCAGTCTCGGCGTAGGGCTGTGGTTTCCCGCGTGTCTCTCCGCGCTCTTCGTGCTGTTCCCTGAATCGCTGCTACTCATCCCCGCGGAAGAAATGCCCACCAGCCAGGCCAGCCGGGGCCGTACCGCTTACAGCCGCACGATCTGGCTAGTGATCCGCTTGAGTAGTCTGCTATTCCCCAGGCGGAAGCTGGACATACGCGCCGAGGGGCTGGAGTATGTGCCTTCCTCTGGGCCGCTGCTAATCGCCGCGCGTCATTTCCATTTTGTCTACGATGGGTACATCCTGGTACGAGTAGTACCCCGCCGCCTTCATACCATTGTCGCGCTGGACTGGCTACAGTCACGGAATCTGCGCCTCGCTATAGAACTCGCCTGCTCGCTGGCGGATTGGCCCGTGGTGCTGCGCAGCGAACAGTTTCACTCACACGAGGAACAGAAGCGCTGGGCCTATTCGCCTATCGAAGTGCGGCGCTATCTCCGGCAAGTAACGCTGGCCTCGGCACGGCTGCTGCGTTCGGGTGAGGCCCTTGTGATCTTTCCAGAGGGCTATCCCAACATCGATCCACATCCTACACCCAAGGCCGATCTTGATGTGTTTCTGCCTTTTCGCCCCGGTTTCATCAAGTTCGTCGAGCGGGCAGAAAAAGACGGGAAGACACGAGTAGCCATTATTCCAGCCGGATTCACCTACACGCGCGAGCCAGGCGGCCGCTGGCATACAACCGTGCGCTTCGGCTCGCCTCGCTTCCGCGGCGATTTTGACAGCGGCGAGCAATTATTACACGCCATAGAGAAAGACGTGCGTTTGCTGTCTGTCGTACCGTCTTCCTCGTCGCTGTAGATAGACCAGAAAAAACCACCATGCCAGGCATGGTGGTTTTTTCTGGTCTATCTACAGAATCTTACACCCGGATCTCCTCCAGCATTGCCAGGTTGACGAAGAGGTCGCAACTTTGGCGGAGCGTGGCGGACATGGCTTCGTCGAAGGCCGCCACTTCCACGCGCACGCCGTGGTCGGAACAGTAGTCCAGCATCGGCATGAAATCGCTGTCGCCGCTCACCAGTACGATGGAATCGACGGCGCGGCCATCGACGAGGCGCACCACGTCCATGCACAGATCGAGGTCGAGATCGGCCTTCTTCGCGCCACTGGCGAACGTCTTGTAGTTCTTAGTGGTAATGCGATAGCCGAGACCTTTCACGGCTTGCAGGAACATCTGCTCATCGCCCGGCTGCGGGCTGGTGGGACAATATGCCTGCGCCCGCACCAGGCGGCGATTACCGCGCAGAAAGTCCAGCAGCTTGCCGAAATCGACGGTGATGCGCAGCGTGCGCGCCGAGTAAAGCAGATTCGCTACATCAACGAAAACGCCAACGCGCTCGGTCGAGGGCATCGTGGGCATCGAGACGGTGATATTGGTCGGCGTCTGGTTGGCGCGCCGTAGTTCGGCGATCATGCGATCCGTCTGCGTCTGGAACGCCTGCGTAATGGCGCCCGTCAAGTTCGAGATCGTGATGTGCGCTCCCTCTACTGAACGCCCGGCGGGGCTGGAGCGATCGATGCGCGGCGAACGGGTTGATGACGACAGCGTACTACCGCGCGCAGGCGAGGGCTCTGGCGGCATAAAGGGGCCAACGCCATCGCCCTGATTCATCTGGTTCATCGTGTAGCCGGAATGGATGCTGTACTGGCTCGGCGCGACAACAGGTGGCATCGCGGCTGGACGCGGCACAACAACCGGGGATGTCGGCGCGATTGGGGGCGCTAACGCGGGTTGCACGGGCGGCATGGCAACAACCGGCGGAGGTGTCGTCGTCTTAGACACGGGCAGCGACACTGGCGCGGCATCAGGGACAACGGCGGGCGTCGGAGCAACGGCGACGGCTGCCACAGGAGCCGTACCGTTATGTTTGCTGCGACGACGACGGCGCGAATTGGCCTTTTGCAGTTCAGCGTATTCCAGCGGCGGCAAGTCCTCCGGGTTGATCTCCGCCGTCGGCGCGGTCGGCTCAGCGGCAGTCAAGGCTGCTTCAGCGGCGGACGGCTGCTCTGACGCTGCGGGCAGGGACAAGGTGGGCGCGATAAATCGGCCCCTACGGTTTTCGGGTTCGACCGAAACAGGAGCGACGGGCGCTTCCTGCTGCCCTGCCGGTTGACTTGCAGCGGTGGGTTCGGTATGCCGGCCAAAACGAGCGGGCCACGCAGGCGGCGCTGCTACTTTCGCCGCGGGCGATGGCGTAACTTCCACATCAGCAACGGCCAGGCTCTCAACACGCGGCGCGGGCGTCGCTGCCGCAACGACCGCCGCGGATGGGCGATCAAAACGATAGCGGCGCTGCGGGCGCTGCATCTCTTCTACTGTCGCGGGCGAGCCAGTCGTTTCCGGCTCGTCATTTGACGCTGCGGGCGGCGTTTCCTGGGCTACTGGTGCGAGCGGCGCCACTTCGCGCACGCGCCCACTGCCGTGGCGCGGCATACGCAGCCGTGAAGGCGGGCGCAACAGCGGCGAAACGGCTGCTTCCTTTGGCGCCGGCGCTTCATCACCCCGCACGACAAGATCAGCGCTTGCGCCCGGTGTTGCTTCGGACTCCGGGAGCGCGCCTTCGCTGGCAGGAGCCGCCGGAGTGTCCACTTCGTATGTCGGCAAGGTTGTCTGGGAGCGGGCTTCGGACTGGCGGAATTCCTCAAAGTATTCGGTAAAGGGCCGCACAGGCTGTTCGTCAGTCGTACCAGTTGTGTAGGTAGGCTCAGTTGAGGCTATTTCCTGACCTGGCTGCGTTTCCGTCTTTGCAGAAGCAGACACGGTTTCATCAGCCGGGGCTACCTCCACAGGAGTGGGAGTATCCATAGGGGAATGCTCCGCGGAATTTCCATTAGCCTGAGCCGCTGCCCCAGTCACAGGGACAAAAGGCGCTTCCGTGGCATCCGTTGCGGGCGCGTGGGGATAATTGACGGCGTTCGCATCAACGTCGTTTGGCTCAGAATGCGTGTGTTGTGTTGTCACTAAGCTCTCCAGTCTCAGTACACCGGACCGGAGCGCAGTTCACTGCACCAGCGGGTACTCGACCCAAAATGGTCGAGGCAGCATATTCTCTTGTATCTCTGTCGTCTGGCATTATCTACAACGGGTGTTCGGTTGAAAAACGCTTTATTCGCCAGTGAGACACGCTCGTGTCCATCCAGGCTCATAGGCATCGATCCGCGTTGTTGCGGCGAACAGAGATCGATAGCAATCAGGTAAACAACGGGCCTTCGCAGCTTCGTTTACCTCATCCTCCGCATATTGCTTCCACTACGCTATAAGATGACCGGTCCGGTCATATTCATGCCGTTATGTCCAATCAGTTGTTCATGCTCACCGGCAGGTAACGGCACACTACCGGGAACTGTGGGAAGCACAACAGGCGTTTTTACCGCGTACTTCCCGTTGTCGATGATTCATGTCAAGTACTGGCGTTGGTATCCGCCGAAGCAAACGTATCAGAACGAACGGATTCGTACAGCGTAGAGGCTGTACGGTCGTCCGCGACAGCCGGATCATCCCGTTGGGAGATCGGGCCGTTCGCTATTGCTTGCCGGTTCGTGATACGCCGTACATGCGCGATACGCTCGATGGCCGTCACGTTTGATAAAATCGCCAGCAGCGCCATTGCCCAGATGCTTACACCAAAAAGCAGGCCAGCAGCCAGAACCACGACACGTTCGGGGCGAACCAACAGGCCGGTTTTGCATTCCAGGCCCAATCCTTCGGCGCGCGCTTTCGTATAACTCACCATCAACGAGCCAACGATGGCCGTGAAAATGAAGATGATCATCCAGAACTGCTCATTGGCAAACGGCCAAAGCGCCGTGTGAAAGCCGGGCTGCCATAGGACATAGACAAGCAAACCGAGTAGGATGATGCTTTCCGCATACCGGTCCAACGTCGAATCAAAGAATGCGCCAAAGGTGGTGGCGCGATTATTCACGCGCGCCATCGCCCCGTCAAACATATCGAAAATGCCAGCAAACAGTACGAGCAGCCCTCCAACGAACAGCAGCCCTTGCGCAATTACCGCCGCCGCTACTGCGCTGAGTAGCAGCCCGATGAGCGTTAATGTGTTCGGAGAGACGTTCAGTCCTGCCAATGGTCGTAAAAGCAGCATGACTAAACGTCTGGCTCGTTCCTGTAAGCGCCTGCTAAACATATGCCTATTGTATCACACTTGACGGTAACAAACTAGTGGGTAAAATTTGGGAAAAATTACGCCGCGTAAGCCGGAGATAATTTTGTGCGTTTGCTGACGCGATGGCGGGCCAGCTTCAGGTAATCGTCCACGCCCCACAGCTTGCCGCTACAGGTAGTCATGCCAGTCGCCAGTGCCTCCCGCAACTCGGGGGCGCTGTTTCCCACGAACCAGGTGCGGCCGCGCCCGATGGCTCCCAGCGTATGCGCATCGCTATTGCCGACCTCCGGCCAGCCGTACACCGTGCGGTTGACGCTCATTGCCATGCTATTGCCGCCGATGCCGCAGAAGCTGGCATTCCAGGTCTCAATGCCATCCAACCAGACATCTCGATCAACGTAAACGCGATCCAGCGCCTCACGCTGGCAGCTATGGCGGAAAATCGGATTGAGCGGGTGCGCCACAATCGCCAGGCCGCCCTGTTCATGCACGAGATCAATCGAACGCTCAAGGCTCAGGCCCGGCTCAATGCGCTTCTCAATGAAGAGCGCCAGCATGTGGCCTTCTTTGGTGCTGATCTCTTCGCCGACGATGAAATCGAAGCGGTAATGCCCCTTTTCCCAGAGATCACGCGCTCGCAACGCGCCCTCTATGACATCGTGATCGGTCAGCGCAATCACGTCCAGACTGGTATTATGCTCGACATGATGCAAAATTTGCTCAATTGAGCCGATGCCATCGCTGAAAGTACTATGCATATGGACGTCAGCATTGCCCACTTTCTCGACGTGGCGCGTCTCCTGGCGTATCATCCGCTGTTGTTTTGTGAACATTGTCGGGCCAAAAGAGGCGCAGCGCAGCGCTCTTCTCACGATCTTACGGCCATTGGTCATTTTCAAACTGCCTTCTAGAGTTCATCGAGGATTGAAATTGGGACTGTATCTCCTCGTTGTATATACATTTGTCAATGGTTGCAGGCGCGTGCTAATAGCCACGCCAGGGCGCGAGATGATTACCTCGGAGAGGCTCTCGGCCCCTACTCATCGGGCCAGGCCTCGGCTTCGATCAACGCCTCGCCGCTCGGCAATGTCTCAAATTGGACAGAGGGATCGGTCAGCAGGAGCAGACGTTGGAGGCATTCCTGGTAACGAGTACGATTGAGGGAACAATAGACCTGTCGGCCTGAGCGGCGCGTGTGGATCAAACCCGCGCGGCGCAGTTTGCGCAGATGCCAGGATGCCAGCGGCTGGCTCAGCCCCAATTTCTCCGTCAGCATCGAGACAGTAATCTCTTCCTGGCGCGCCAGATGATACATAATAGTCAGGCGAACTACGTCTCCCAGTGCCTTGACCATCGTTTTCAGTTCGCGCCAATCGTTCATGCTTTGCTCCGCGCACGCTCGTTAACATTGCCTTAAAGATTACATAAACAAACGTTTATTAAACGTCCGTTTATATGATACCCTGACAGGCGCCGATTGTCAAGTGATCGCTTTGTGACTTTTTGCCTTTGTGCAACGTGTTGAAGTTAATAGAAACACTTTGATATACTCGCTATAATGAGAATATAGTACTGCAATGGACAACAGTCGTTTGTCCCTCGTGGTCAATCAGGGTACACTATATCCTGGCGTCCAATGAAGCTGCGCCTGAAAGCAATGAAACGAACGGTCTTTTCCAGCCCATTTATCATCTGGTTTCTTCCCTGCGTTATGCAGGACGAACATATGTCAAGTTTTCAGGCGAGGAGAATACAATGGACGGCAAGAGTGGCCGCCGATCACGCACAGATAAACGGCGGCGACCCTTTCGGGATGTGCGACAAACGAAAAAAGTGGTGATACAGTTTCTGGGGAAACATAAACGATCACTGATGACGGCTATTCTGTTAGTAATGATAGGAGTCGCGCTTTTTGGCATCACGAGCCTGCTTCCTGCACCTTCGTTCACTAGCGTTCCCAATGGGGTTACGCCTATAAGCTACAGCGCCTTTGTGCAGCAGACGAAAGCAGGCGACGTGGTAGCGGTGCAATTGCAAGGGAATACTATCAACGGATTGCTGGCGAAGCCTTACTCAGCGCGAGCCATTGCTCCGGTCTCGCCGACCGCCAATCCTGTCGGCAACAACCAGGCGCAAATTACTGCCTGGAGCCGCTATTTAGGCGGAGGCGATGCCATCTGGCCTTCAGAGACACAACCGGCGCCGATCAATCCGTTGCTGGCTGTGTATACGCTGTTACCCAATGGCGGAGATGCCGGTCTGATGCACCTGCTGCTGGCCTACCATGTGACGGTCAACACGCTGCCGCCCGCGCAGCAACCGCTCTGGTTGACAATACTCTGGCACAGCCTGCCGATCATTTTCCTCCTACTGATCGTATTACTGATCCTGACACCCAGGAATCACCATCACTCACAACAAGCTATGGATAACCGAATTACACAATTTGCCAAAAGCCGTGTCCACCGCGTTGAACGGGCGAAAGAGCAGGCACCAACTCAAGCTAGCGCCAAAAAAACCCAGGCTGGCGTCAATCCGCTGAGCGCTACGCCAGCGGGGAAGCCCGCAAGCAAAATCGTGTCTTCTGGCAACAAACAGAGCGTGAGCCTGGAGCCGCCGACGACGTTTGCCGACGTGGCCGGCATCGACGAGGTACGAACAGAACTGGAAGAAGTAGTGCAGTTCTTGCGCAGTCCTGAACGCTTTGATCGTCTGGGCGCGCACATCCCGCGCGGCGTGCTGCTGGTCGGCCCGCCCGGAACGGGCAAAACGCTGCTGGCGAAGGCTGTGGCCGGTGAAGCGAGCGTGCCATTTTTCAGCAGCAGCGCCTCCGAATTTGTCGAGATGTATGTCGGCATCGGAGCCAGCCGCGTGCGCGACCTCTTCAACAAAGCACGCCAGGCATCGCCTTGCGTGATCTTCATCGATGAGTTGGACGCGGTGGGACGCAAGCGCGCTACGCGCGCCAGCAACAACGACGAACGCGACCAGACGCTCAATCAGTTGCTCGTCGAACTGGACGGCTTTGATCCGCGCAAGGCCGTCGTGGTGATAGCAGCCACGAACCGCGTGGATATCCTCGATAAGGCGCTGCTGCGTCCCGGCCGTTTCGACCGCAATATCACCGTTTCCTTGCCTGATCGTGTCGGACGCGAGGCCATCTTGAAGGTGCATACGTGCCGCACGCCCCTACACGAGGATGTTTCCCTGGAGCGTCTCGCGCGCCTGACCATCGGTATGAGCGGCGCTGATCTGGCGAACCTCGTGAACGAAGCGGCCCTCTGCGCGGCCCGCCGCGACCTCGAAAAGGTGTCGCACGACTGTTTCGAGGACGCGCTGATCCGCGTTCAATTAGGCGCGCTGCGTCCTATTGTGATGAGCGAGACTGATAAGCGCATCATCGCCTACCACGAGAGCGGCCACGCGCTCGTGGCCTATCACCAACAGCAGGCCGATACCGTCAATCGCGTGACCATCTTGCCGCGCGGCCAGAGCCTCGGTGTGACGCAGTTCACCGCCGAAGAGGACCGCTACAACTACAGCCGCGAAACGCTGATGGCGCGTATCGCCGTGGGCCTGGGCGGACGCGCCGCCGAGGAGTTGACTTTCGGCGTGGAGAAGGTGACGACGGGCGCGGAGAACGATTTCCAGGTGGTGACGGACCTGGCGCGCCGCATGGTGACGCGCTGGGGCATGAGCCAGGAATTGGGCATAATCTTCGCCGACAACGAACCGGGTATGATGGGCCTGAACGCGCAACTTGTCGATCCCGCTTCTCTACCCATGCAAGCGCACTCGCTGATCATGAACGCCGACGGCAGCTTCAAACTCAATACGCTGTCATCCCGGCTGGCGATGAGTATGGTGGCGGTTGCCCCCGCCGCCAGTGATACACCGATGGCCGCCGTGATCGATACCGAGATGCGGCACATCATCAGCGAAGGCTACGCGACAGCCCGCGCCATCCTCACGGAGCATCGCGATCAGCTCGTCCGCCTCGCCGACGCCCTCATGGAACGCGAACAATTGGATCGCAAGCAATTCGAGGAGTTGATGCAAGAGAGTTAAAACAAGGAGCGGGCAGACAACCGCGCGGTTGCCTGCCCGCCGTCTCTTTACCTCTCTCTCTCATCAAACCGCATCAGCTAACAAGTATCGAGGTTTCGGTATAGGCAAGCCCAGCGATTTGCTGCCCTCAATCCATGTTTCAATTGCATCTTGTCCCTGAAACACTGCCTCTTCATAGGTTGCGCCATGCGTGCGGCAGCCAGGAAGTTCCGGTACAGTGACGATATAGGCTTGATCGCGCTCGCTCCACTGGATGAGCATTGAATAATGTTCATATTGCTTGCTCATTTGCTTCTCCTTTTCAGTTTCCTAAGCGCATCGAAAACCATCTCTTCCTGGTAAGGTCTGGCATCATCGCCATCCGAACCAGAAAGCGTTATTCTGTCAGACAATGCAGGATGCGACCAAAATGTATGACTCCCTTTGCCGGGACGCCATACAAAATCCGCTTTCCGCAGCATAGCCTTTAATTCTCTTATCTTTTTTGGCACACAAATCCAGACAAAAGCCCCACAAGCCATCTAATAAAATTGTAACCGGACATTCTACGTTTTTCAATAGTATAGGTTGCGGTTTTTGTCTACCTCCTTCGTTACAAAATACTGATTTCAAATATCCTCGCTAGATTATATATAGTTGCGCTTTAAAATACAATAAGTCACTCTAAGCTTTATTCTTTCCCCGCGAACTCGCAGATCTCCCGTACCCCGCGCTCGATCTCGTCGTCGGCGGCGGCCAGGGAGACACGCACGCAATGAGCGGCGACATTACCGAAACCGCTGCCCGGCGCGACGGCCACGTTGCGCTCGCGCAGCAAGTCGAGGCCGAACTGGCGTCCCCGGCGCGCGACGCCATTGGGACTGGTCACGTCGATGAGGATGTAGAACGCGCCATGCGGCGTGTAGAGGTAGCGATCATGCGCTTTGAGCAGGTTCACGGCCAGGTCGCGGCGGCGGCGATAGGTCTCGCGCATCTCGGAGACGCAGTCCTGCGGGCCACTCAGCGCGGCGGCGGCGGCGCGCTGCACGGCAGTGCTGACGTTGGTGTAGCTAGCATCCAGCACACTGGTGAGGGTCTTCATGATCGCTGTCCCGGCGACGACGTAGCCAATGCGCCAGCCGGTCATGGCGTAGGTTTTGGAGAACGTGTAGATACCGATCAGCCGCCCGTCGTTGAATTCGTCGCGGCTGAGCAAAGATGCCGGGCTGGCATGCTGCCCCTCGAAGATGATCTCGTCGTAGCACTCGTCGGAGAGCAGGTAGAGGTCATGGCGGCGCGCGAAATTGAGCAGGTCGGCAATGAGTTCCGGCGGGAAGACGGCTCCGGTGGGATTGCCGGGGCTGTTGATGATCAGCATCCGCGTGCGCGGCGTCACGAGTCGTTCAAGCTGTTGCACATCAGGCAGCCAGCCATTCTGGGCATCGAGCGGATAGGGAACGGCGGTCGCGCCGCAGCAGGCCAGTTGCATCGTGTAGTGCGGCCAGTGCGGGTCGGGCATCAATACTTCGTCGCCGGGGCCGACGGTCGCGGTGAGCGCAGAGAGGATCGCGCCCGTACCGCCAACAGCGATAGCCACGTTATCGGGCGTGACGCTGTAGCCGTTGACGCGCGCGATCTTGGCGGCGATCAGTGCGCGCAGCCAGGGCCAGCCCGCCGGTGGGCCATAGGTTTGCATTTCGCTCTCAATGGACGCGACGGCGGCCCGGCGAATATGCTCCGGCGTGCGGAAGCTCGGCTCGCCGATTTGCAGGCGCACCGGCGCTGGCAGTGCAACGCCGCGCGCCCTGGCCTCCTGCTCCATCTGCTGCGCGAAGCCGCCCAGCGTAGTGATGTCGTTGACCGGAAGATCGTGGATGTGTGGTTTGCTAGAAGTCATTTTCCGATCCTCTGTATCAGTCCCGCGAGCAGCGCGATCCTTGTGGGCAGATAATCCAGTTCGATGTACTCGTCGGGGTTATGGGCGAGGCCGCCGCCAGCGCCGAGGCCGTCGAGCGTGGGCGTGCCGACGGCGGACGTGTTGTTGGCATCGGATGCTCCGCCGCTGCCCACGTCCTGTATCGCGATGCCCAGGTCTTTGCCCGCTTCCTTAACCAGCCCCACGAGCCGTTCATTTTGCTTGCTGCGCTCGAATGGCGCGGAGAGCATTCCGCCGCTCAGCGTGATCTGCGTGCCATCCAATACGTGTCGCGCGACCACGCGCTGCATGGCCGCCTCGATGGACTGGATGGCCGCTTTGCTGCTGGCGCGCGCATCCATGTCGAAATAGGCGTAATCCGGCACGACGTTGACGCGGTCGCCGCCGTGTATGATGCTGACGCTGAGCGACGCGCCGGGAACGGTTCCATTCAGCGCCTGCATTTTTTGCACCTGATAAGACAGTTCAAAGATGGCGTTGCGCCCTTTCTGCGGCTCGACCCCGGCATGAGCGGAGAGACCGCGCACGGCAACGCGATATTGCCCCGACGCGCGCCGCGAGGAGACGACGGTATCGAGAGCGCGGCCTGGTTCGAGTACCAGCGCGGCATCAGATTGCCGGGCAATGGCCTGGATCAGTTCCCGACTGCTCGGTGAGCCGATCTCTTCATCGCTGTTGCACACAAATGTGACCTCGCGATAATTGGCCTGCTGCGACGCGATCAGCAGGTGCAGAGCATACATACCGATGAGCAAGCCAGACTTCATATCCAGCACGCCCGGCCCTAACGCCACGCGCTGGCCGTCGCGCCGCGCGATGGTGAACGGGCGGCGCGCGACCTCGCCGTCGGGAAAAACGGTATCGGTGTGGCCCACCAGGAGGATGCGCGGGCCATTGGGTAGGTTGCCGGTGTGTGTGGCGACGAGGTGATCGCCATACTGCTCCTGCCGCTCAAGGCGCGTGGCGAAGGCGAATGCCTGGAAACGCCCTTGCAGGTAGGCGGCGACGCGATCCACGCCGGATTTGGTATACGTGCCGGAGTCGATATTGACGATGGCTTGCAGATCGTCGAGATACTGATCCATAAGATCGGCGGCCCGCGCGACAAATTGGCCTCCACTGGTCATAGGACGCCTCCTGTCCTGAAACGCGCGATCTCTTCGTCGCTGTAGCCCGCTTCGCGCAGCAACTCGTCGGTATGTTCGCCCAATTGTGGTGGTGGCTTGCTATCACCATTCTCAATGCCGGAGATGCGCGGGAAGGTGGGCAGCGTGCGCAGCGTTTCGCCATCCTGCCTCGTAGCCACGCTGGCCCCGCGCTCCTGCGCGTGCGGATCGTTCAGCGCTTCGTCGAGGCTATAGACAGGGCCAACGCAAGCGTCGATCTCCGCCAGATCGGCGACCCACTCGTCGCGCGTCTTCGTCTTAAAAATGGCGCGCAGCATATCCATCGCCGCCTCGCGCTCGCCAGGACCAGCCGGAGTGTGGAATGGCAGCAATTCAAGATGGCCCGTATGCGTGCAGAAGGTGTGCCAGAACTTAGGCTCAAGCGCGGCCAGCGTGACGTGCTTACCATCCTTTGTCTCATAAATATTATAGCAAGGCAGACCGCCGTCCAGCGTGGCTTGACCGGGGCGCGGAGCGTTACCGGTGTTGAGATACGTGGCGGCAGCGAGTGGCAACAGCGACATGACGCCTTCGGTCATTGAAACGTCGATGAAGCGGCCCTCGCCCGTGAGCGAGCGGCCCACCAGCGCGGCCATAATGCCGATCACGCCCATAGAGCTGCCACCAGCCAGGTCGCCCAGTTGCGTTGGCGGCATGACAGGATCGCCGTTAACATGGCGGTTATAGTGCAGCAGACCGGCATAACCGGCGTAGTTCAGGTCGTGTCCAGCGCGCAGGCGATACGGCCCATCCTGCCCGTAGCCGCTGATGGCGCAATATATGATGTCGGAATGTTGCTCTTTTAGCCGCGCGTAACCCAGACCCAGACGTTCCATCACGCCTGGGCGGAAGCTCTCAAGGACTACATCGGCATGATGCACCATGCGCAGGAAAATAGCGCGTCCCTGTTCCGTTTTGAGGTTCAGCGTCATGCTGCGCTTATTGCGGTTAATAGCGGTAAAATACAGGCTCATGCCGCCAGGGCCATACGGGGGCATGAAACGCCCATAGTCGCCGCTGCCCGGCTCTTCGACTTTGATCACGTCAGCGCCAAAATCCGCTAACATCTGCGACGCGTACGCGCCAGGAAGCAGGCGCGAGAGATCGAGGACACGAATGCCGTCAAGGGGTCTGGTCATGTGCAATATGCCTCCTCATAGCAGAGAGAATGCTCACAAAACTGTCGTACCTGTAGGGTAGCAGGCAAGAGCGGGGCTTGTCAATGCCGCCTTCCTGGGCGCGATCAATCGTCCCCTACCGCGTGATACAATATCTCCACGACATTCAACACAAGGAGAACATCACATGCCCATTGCAATCGTAGTTCATGGTGGAGCGGGAACGTTGTTGCCCGAACGCCGAGCGGCCGTCGAAGCCGGGTGCAAGGAAGCGGCACAGGCAGGCTGGCGCGTTTTGCAGGCAGGGGGATCCGCCCTCGACGCGGTAGAAGCGGCAGTGCGCGTACTGGAAGATGACCCCAATTTCAACGCCGGGCGCGGCGCTTGCATGACAATGAACGGCACGATCGAACTGGACGCGGGTATCATGGATGGCAACACGCTCAATGTTGGCGCGGTGGCCGTCGTTGAACGCATCAAAAACCCGATTTCGCTGGCCCGCAAGGTACTGGAAAGCGAACATGTTCTGCTGAACGGCAAGGGCGCGGAACGCTTTGCCGCCGAGCATAATATCCCTTCCTGCACCTACGATGATCTGCTCACCGAGCGGCAATACCAGCTCTGGAAGACGCGCAATGACGCGGATGAGCCACGCTTTTACCGGCGCGAGTTCAGACCAACAGTGCGCGAAGAGAAGCACGGCACAGTCGGCGCGGTCGCACTCGATGCCTCTGGCGCGCTGGCGGCGGCAACTTCGACAGGCGGTATCCACTACAAATATCCTGGGCGCGTGGGCGACTCGCCGCTCGTGGGCTGCGGCTTCTATGCCGATGAATACGCAGCCATCTCCTGCACCGGCCACGGCGAAGATTTTACCCGCCTGCTGATCGCAAAACGCGCCGCCGACTATGTGGCCGGAGGCGTGGTAGCACGCGATGCAGCCTCGGCAACCATCGCCTTTCTTGGCGCGCACGCTAAGGGAACAGGCGGCCTCATAGTGGTCGATCGCCTGGGCAATGCCGGCTTCGCCTGGAACAGCGCAAACATGACCCATGCCTACATAACCGAAGGCATGGCTGAACCAACAGCGGGAGCGTAAACGATGTGGCGGCGCAATGCATTGCACCAGGATCGACCCAGATAGCTGCTACAGACTGGCGCAATGCATTGCGCCGCCACAGCACAGTGACAGGATATCGCGCGCGACGCCCACGGAGAACAGTTAATGGATGAAAATGATGCCCAGAAAATATCCGGCAATAAAGAACAGGGCGAAGATAACCAGGCCAAGGATCAGCAGCAACCATAGGGACGATCCGCCTGAAGATGATGACGTCTCAACCTCCGAGTACGCGGACGACTGCGCATAGGTCGGCGCGGGAGCTACCATAAGAGCAGAATCGGCCACGGTCAGCGCGGCATTGGGTTCGGCTTCAAAGCGCGGATTGGGCGCGGCGCTGGCGTAAGTGGAGAGGCCGCGTCCGCTCTGAGGCTGGCTGCCAGGGAGAACCAGCGGATTAGAGGCGATAGCGCCGGCTGGAGAGACTTGCACGGGAACGGGCGCTTGCTGATATAGCGCGCCGGGATAGGCTGGCTCGACGGCGGCGGGCGGTTCGAGCAGTTCGGCCAGCGCGTTCAAATCATCGTGAAGCGTAGCCGCGTCTCGGATATGCTGCGGATGTTGCCGCAGGATAGCGCGCGCAGCCACTTCGCATACCGCGCTGGGAATAGAGGATGGGAAGCGCAACTGTCCGTCAGAGGGCGGTTCCAGGTGTCTTGTGAGCAACTGGTAGAGGAGCAAGCCTACCGCGCGGGTATCGTCCGCGCGCCGTTCTTCGCTATCGTCCGGCGGCTGACCCGGTTTAAGCAAAGGTACGCCATCACCGCCGAGGATGCTCCATGCCGTAAAGTAGCGCAGATCGCCCGGCAAAGCAAAGTTGTTGACGCGCACGATGCCGTACTGATCGAGCAGGATAGCAGCGGGCGTCAAGTCTCCATGACAGATGCGGCGCGTGTTGGCTCCGGCGTACAGCAGCGCGAGGCAGATTTGCCGACCAATATCAACCACTTCGTAAGGGGCAAGTTGCATCTGCGCGAGCGTCACGAAATCCTGGCCGTCGATGTACTCTTGCACGAGATAAAGCGTCTCCGGCGTCGGGATCAGGTCGTAGAGGGTAATAATGTTCGGATGGGAAAACTGCGCCGTGATATGCGCGGCATCTCTATACGATTGCGCG
>DATLSW010000107.1:0-9391 GCA_035533955.1 Ktedonobacteraceae bacterium
TATAACCCGAACATGAGCATCGCGTATAATAGGGTGAAATTGTTTGTCATCTCGGCCTTCTGAAAGGAGGTTATGCATGCCTCAACGCAACGTTGCTCGATCAATATTCGGCGGCATCAGCGGCGGCATTTTCCTGATCGGCCTCGCCATCGCCTTCTGGGTATCGAGCCAGTTTAACGGCGCTCTGTTCTTGCCCATTCTCTTCGCAACCCTGGCCTTTACCTCGCTCTTCGGTTCGATCAGCTCGCTCAACTCAAAAGCCGTTTACGGTTCGCTCTACGGTTTTGCATGGTTGCTGGGTCTGGGCATCCTGTTCTTACCAGGCGTAGGCTTCTGGCCCTGGATACTCGCCTTAATAGGAATTTCGGCCATCATCAGCGCGTTTGCTCGCCCGATCATGGTCTTCTTTGGAGGTGGTCTACGCATAATGAGCGCGGAGCAGCAGCAGCCGCAAATGGCGGCTGAATATAAAGAGCCGCAGTACCCACAATATCAAGAAGGCTATCAACCCACAGCGGAGTCCTATCATGAAGGCGACCAGCCGTACCAGTATCCGCCGTCGCAGCCGCAGCCCAAATACGATCAGCCGCAATACGAGGAACCTCTGACACAGTATCAGCAGGAACCACCGCAGCAGCAACAATAATGCTGGCTCCTGTCAAGGGCTTGCAACAAGGCGATCAGTGACACGAAAACTTTGTAGAGGACGTGAGCAGGCAGTACAATAACACATGAGATTGTTGGTTCATTTTTTATGGAAAGGATTGTGATCTATGGCATTGACGAGCTTTGAAGGCGCGGTGGCAGTTGTCACTGGCGGCGCGAGCGGCATCGGACTGGCGACGGCCAAAAAATTATATCGACGAGGCGCACACGTTGTGCTGGCTGATATCAATGGGGCGGCTTTGGGACAGGCAGAAGCGCAGGTGAGCGATAGCGCCTCGACAGCAACGAACCAGGTTATTGGTATGCTGACCAATGTGACAGACGAAGCGCAGGTAGCAGCGTTGATGCAGCGGACCGTTCAAGAGTTTGGGCGCGTTGACCTGGTAATGTGCAGCGCGGGTATCGGGGGCGCGGGCGTCATTGATACGTTCTCCGGCACGGAGATGGAGAGGATGATGAACATCAACTTCATGGGAACGTATCATTGCGTGCGCGCCGCGCTGCCAGCCATGCGCCAGCAGCATGCCGGCCACTTCGTTTTCATGAGTTCGATGGCTGGCAAGTTGTGCGTGCCTTTGCTCACCGCCTATTGCGCGACCAAATGGGCGGTGCGCGGATTCTCGGCAGCTTTACGAGCGGAATTGTATGGAACGGACATCGGGGTCACAACGGTCTATCCATCCTGGGTCGATACGCCGATGGTGCAAAGGGAACAAGCAGGCGCGGAACTCCTCACTATCGAGGTGCTGCTGACGGCGGATCAGGTAGCGGATGAAATTTTGCAGGCAGTCATCGCGAGCAAAACTGATCTGACGCTGGCTCCCGACGCTGGCAGTTCGTTCTTGCTCAAAGTCATGCACGATGATCCCGACAAGGCGGAGCAACTGGCCGGAGCAGGCTTTCAGGAGCGATTGGCGGAGTTCATGAGAAAGCAGGCTTCTTCATGAGCGATCATGGCTCCTATGGGCCGGGAAGCGTGACCTGGAAAGTGGGCCAGGAAACGGCGGTGCTGCTTGGCGGCGCGCGCGCGGTGCTTATGCAGATTGCGCATCCCCTGGTAGCGGCGGGCGTCAGCGAACATAGTAGTTATCTCAGCGATCCCTATGGGCGCACGGTACACACATTTTTGTTAGGGGAGATGCTATCGTTCGGCTCAACAACCACGGCACGCGAAGCCGCACATACGATCAACCGCCTGCACGCGCATGTTCACGGTACGCTATCGACAACGGCGGGCGACTTTACGCGCGGCGCTCCCTATCGCGCGCGCGATCCGGAACTCTTGTTATGGGTACAAGCGACGCTGGTAGATACGCTTCTGGAGATGTACACACTGCTGATCGGGCCATTAAGCGCGGAAGAGCAGGAACGCTACTACCAGGAATCAAAGGAGTCCGGGCGTTTACTGGGTTTGCCTGCCAACGCTATGCCCGCCACCGTCACCGATCTGCGGCGCTACGTTGATCAAATGGTGCATAGCAATAAGCTCGCGGCTACGCCGCAGGCGCGGCGCCTGGCGCAAGTCGTACTATATCCGCCGCTGCCAACGCCGCTGCGTCCATTGCTCCATCTCAATTTACAATTCACCTGCGGGACACTGCCCCAGCCTGTACGCGAGATCTACGGGCTGGAGTGGAACGCGCGCCAGCAGCGTCTGTTCGACTGGTCTGTGCGCGGCCTGCGTCTCTCAATTGCTCGTTTGCCCATGTCGCTGCGCGTGCTGCCGATCACACAGCGTTTGATGAGTGAGGGCAGCCTGCGGCGGCCACCCATCAACCCATAGGGGCGTGGGCTTGCTCCGCCCTGGTAGGTGATTATAGACGTTTTTTGGGCGGGGCAAGCCCACGCCCCTACGGGGTCGGGTTGGTTAATGAGAAACGACGCCGGTAACAAAGAAAGCCAGAATGATCAACGTGCTAATAATAAAGGCGATCAAGAGCCGCAGCGCGACGCCAGACAGCAACCACGCGAAACGGCGGCGTTGTACCATCGAGGTAGCCGTCACAGAGGCATTGATTTCATTCGTAGCCATATACCTGCTCCATGTATAGTAAAGATACACACTTCTGCGCTTTTCAGGAAGCATCGCTTCACAAAGCGCCCTATAAGTCAGTTCCATTACATATAACGGAGATTGTAACTGGCGTTAACGTTTAGCGCCCTTTTTGCCTATGCGACCGACATTCATCACACTCGCAACTCGCTCGCAGCTTCTCGTAGGTATAGATACCGGTTTTGTGTCCATCTTCCCAGATGGGGGTCAGGCCATAGCGTCCGACTGGTTGCAAGTCTACCAGCGTCGTTTCCTCCTCACTCAGGCTCTGCTTATTTTGCAACATACCCGGCAAGCCGCCCTCGCCAGCGCACCAGGCGCACGGACAGGCCCAGCGCAGGGCTTCCCAGCCGTGGACACTCTCATGTTCGTCGCTCCACGAAAGGGTCAGGCGGCGGTTGTCAGCATCAAGCAGGAACGACGTCGGTACTGGATCAGTATATTGGGTCATCATCTATTTCCTTTGCTCATTCTTAGCAGTTATAGCATTGCAATCTGCCCATCTATTTTACCACCAGTCTCGCCCCATGAGTACCCCACATTGTCCGAATCATAGACAACGACCTATCTCCGCGTTTATTATAATAAAGATGAAAATGCGGCGTTCTTTATTTGTAGGACAAAACTAGTTGGAGTTACGAGGGCATGATCGCAACAATTGTCGTGGTATGTATTGTCGCCGTGGCAGCGTCTCTGGCCGGGGCGCTGATCGCGCTGCGCGTTGAGCGCGGCACGGTGAAGAGCATTCAAGCGGAACATGAAGCATGGGAACAGGCGCAGGAAAATTACCGACGCACCTGGGAAAGAAAGCAGGCCAAACGTTTTGCCGAGGCGGAGGCGAAGTTCACTGCGTTAACGCAAGAGATTCGCGCGGATTGGGAGACGTGGGCAAAAAAAGACGCGGAACGCATCGCGGCGCTCGCGCAACAGTATGACACGCTGGAAAAACAATCCCAACTTGAACAGGAACTGGCGCGCCTGCCACACGTTGAGGAGATGCCGCTCGGCGAGGAGCAGAGCGCGCTATTGACACACGCGCGCACACAATGGCACCCGGCGCTGCTGCGCGGAGTGGATCTCTCCGGTCGCGATCTCTCGCATCGTTACCTGCGTTCCGCCGACCTGCGCGAAGCGCGTCTGGTGAACGCCAACCTGTTCATGTCCGACCTTTCCGGCGCGCTGCTGACGGGCGCGAATCTGCGCGGGGCGGATCTCTCCGGCGCGAATCTGTCAGGGGCCGATTTCCGTGATGCCATCCTCGCCGATACGAACGTGCAGGTGGCCGACCTGCACAACACGTTGTTAGTAGGAGCAAATCTGATCGGCGCGCGCCATCTGAGCAAACAGCAACTTGCCGATGCACGCTATGATGATGCAACCAGGCTTGATGATGATACCGATCTCACTGAACCGCAACTGCCCATTGTGCGCATCACCGCGCATCTCAGCATTCCACCCCAGGTAGACGCTACCGCCGACATTCCGTCCGCCGAAAACCATGAAACCGCTGATACAAATGCGCCAGCCCTACAAGAGGCTCTCGTGGAAATAGTACTCCCCATCGCACCAATCGTTCATGAGCAAACAGATGCTCCTCCCGCTGATGTCGGAACCATTCCTGAAACGCCGCTCCCTCTCGCGGAAGATGACGAACCGACCATAGAGGAGCAAGAGGGCATTACCCATGAACAAAGCGACGCCGATCCTACTGAAGCATCGACGCTGGCCTCGGCAACAGAAGCCAGCTTCGCAACGCTGCTGCCCGATCTGGAGTCATTGCTTGAATCATCGACAGATTCGCAGTTTTTCTCGCCGCTCGCGCCCAATGATAGTTTGCTCGATTTACAAGTTACCGATCAGTTGGTAAAGCAGCAAGAAGAGGCTCCAACCGTGGAAACTGCTACTGTAGCCCCTCGGCCAAAGCACAATAAAGGCAGACGAACCAGGGCAAGGAACCACTAATTCGCCTGACACGAACCTGATGTCCACAGGGGGCATCACTCCATTTCACAGACCCGGCAAACAACATGGAGTGATACCCCTTGTGGGCATCAGGTGTGCTATACTACCGATGGGAACGTGGGGAGGAACAACTATTTCTTATTAAGGAGAAAAACGCAGCAATGACTGATATGCAGCAATTGCCGCTAGCCGGGAAAATCGCACTGGTGACAGGAAGCGGCCAGGGGATAGGACGAGCAACGGCGCTGCGCCTGGCACGAGAGGGCGCGGATATTGTGGTCAATTATCGCAGCAACGCCGAGTCCGCGGAAGCGACGAAAACCGCGATTGAGGAATTGGGCCGACGGTGCATCACCATACAGGCCAATGTCAGCCTGGAAGAGGAGGTCTCGCGCTTGTTCGCGGAGATCAACCGGCAACTGGGGCCAGTTGCAATCCTGGTGAATAACGCGGGTACCACCCGCGATAAGCTCATCCTGCAAATGTCGCTTGAGGATTTCGAACATGTCGTCAATACTAATCTTCGGTCAGCCTTCCTCTGCACAAAGGCGGCACTGCGCGGCATGATGAAAGCCCGCTGGGGGCGCATCATCAATATTACATCGGTGGCCGGCGTGCTAGGCTCGGCAGGGCAGGCCAATTACGCCGCGTCAAAGGCCGCTATCGCGGCGATGACGCTCAGTACGGCTCGCGAAATGGCAAGCCGCAGTATCACAGCGAATGCGATAGCGCCGGGCTTCATTCCCACAGAACTAACGGCGAACTTGACGGAGCAGCAGCGAAAGTTGATCCTGGAATCAACGCCGTTAGGCCGGATGGGGAACGCCGAAGAAGTAGCCGCAGCCGTGGCGTTCTTCTGCTCGCCAGATGCAGGCTATATCACGGGGCAAATTCTGTGTGTTGATGGCGGTATGGCGATGCATATCTAAGGTCTGAAACTGATGAAACAAAATGCGGGTCGCTTTCCTCTAAATAAATGGTAAACACCCATTATCAGGAGGCTACACCTATGGGACTTATTGAAACAGAAGAGACCAATAAATTTACCTTCGAGGCATTCGCTGCTCACCCGTTCTATGTCGAGGTGAACCGCTCGCTGGTGCGGCAGGCACTCGCGCATCTGAAGGATCGCCCGCTCGATACACCGCTCACGATCGTGGATATGGCCTGCGGCACCGGGGCGGTCACGCGCCTGATCGCCGAAGAGATAGTGTGCCAGGGGCGGCGTGTTCACCTGATCGGTGTGGATCCGTCGGCGGAAGCACTGCGCCGGGCGGAGAAGGGGATGGAACATCTGGACGTTGATGTTGATTTCATCCAGGGGGAGTCAACTGATCTGCCGGGGATCGTGCATAACGTGGATGCCGTCTTTTTTTGTAATGCCATTCACCTTGTCGCCGATAAGCTCGCGGCGTTTCAGGAAGTAGCCTCCATCCTGGCTCCGGGTGGCTTTTTTGCCTGTAACAGCGCCTTTTATGAAGGAACGTATGTCGAGGGGACAGAACGTTTCTATCAATCGTGGACCTTTAAAGCAGTACGCCGACTGCGCAAAGAGCATCCTGGCACCCGTTTATCACGCGGGGAGAAGGCCATGGCGCGCCAGTTTATCACGCCGCAGGAATATATGACAGCGCTGCATCAGGCAGGCTTTAGCAGCGTCGAAACGCTCTATGAAGATGCGATTATTACGCTCGATGCCTGGAAAGATCTGGGGCGCTACTGGCTGTTTATTGAAGGCGCTTTACCAGGCGCGCCCCTCGCGGAGGCCGCTGAGGCGCTCTCCTACGCGGTCTACCAGGTGGGCGAAGAATTTGGCATCACTGCCGTACCGCGCCGCTGGTTACAGATGGTGGCAACAAAAGCATAAGAGAAGGAATTTCACTGCCCACCAGGAATTTCCATCTGACAGGTGGAAATTCCTGGTGGGCAGTGAAATTCCTTCTCTTTACTTATTCCCTAACGCTTCGCGTATTAATGTCGTGGTTAGCACAGCCAGGACCGCGACGATCAGGATAACACCTGAAATCACTTCGAGCGCGTGCAGCCCTGGAACGTTAGCGATAAGGGCCAGAATCGCCACCGCGACGAGAATGCCGACCAGGATGATCATGTCACCGACAAGGAAATTGTAGACCGCTTTGATCACTTTCACCGGCTCACCTCCGCCTGCCCTTGTAACGTGGGCTGCGCCTGCCGCGTTTTCACCAGTTCCAGTTGGCGTTTGCGCTGCCTGAGAATCATCACCAGAACAAACGTAGCCAACAGGTACAGGGCGACCAGGATCAGGATAAACGCATCTGAGAGGGGCCAGTTGACGCCTAAGCCCTCGCCGCCCCAGAACGTGCCGAACGAGGTCAGCATAATGCCAACCACAAACTTCAAGCTGTTCTCCGGCACTTTCGTGAGCGGCGCGCGGATGAGCGCCCCCGCGAGAATCACCAGCACGCCCGCGACCGCGGCTCCAATGGCAGCCGAACCGATGCCGCACGAGCTGTTACAGGTTGCATTGGCGGCGCTGCTGCCAAAAGTGATAACGATAAAAGCCACTTCCAACCCTTCAAGCAGCACCGACTTATATGAGAGGAGGACGCCAAATGGCTCGAAGCGAGGCGCGATCTCTTCGCCACGAGCGCGCAGCGCCGCCCTATTCTCCTCGAAAATGGCCTCTTCATCATGGATAGCCTTCAAACCGCTGTAGCGCAGAATCGATTTCTTTAGCCATTTCAGGCCAAAAAGAATAAGAATGATACCGACAACGAGGCGTAAATACTCGATGGGTACATACCGGACAAGCGCGACACCTAATGTTGCCACGATGACGGCCAGTGTAGCCGCGGCAGCCAGCGCCCCGGCCAATGAGCTGCGCCAGTTAATGGTCACGCCCACTACCAGAACGATGGTAAACGCCTCAACAAATTCGACCGCCGAGGCGAGAAACGCTGCCGTTATGACAGCCCATTGCATATGCTCTCTATCTCCTGTTCCGCTAAGCCGTTCTCGTGTGCTGCCACAGAGTACGGCTGCCGTCTTTCTTCATTCATCATACCACATTACTCCGGGACAATCTGGCAAGCGGGCGGCGGCAACTGGAGCCAGACTTGCTGTTCAAGCCGGGGGCGAGCGGCTGTGAAAGCTAGCAGAGGTTGCGTCGGTTCTTCGCCAACATGCACCAGGGTACGCCAGCGGCCAGCGACGAATGACGAATGCAGAACTTTCCCCGCTAAGACATTCGGCTGATCGCTCGACTGAGATTCCTGATGCACCTGCACATGATCCGGTCGGCAAACCAGCGTCGCGCGGCCATTGAGCATGGGGCGCACATTTTCATGAATGACGCCCAGCAACGCACTTTCACCTTGCAACGTCTGCGGCACGCGCACAAGGCCCATACCATCTCCCACGCCGCGCTCCAGTGTGCCGGAAAGCAGATTCGCCGCGCCCATGAAGGAAGCGACAAAAGCATTGGCAGGCTCCGTGTAGAGTTCTGTGGGCGTTCCCATCTGCTGCACCTGCCCATCGCGCAGGACGATAATGCGATCCGACATGGTCATCGCCTCGTCGCGATCATGAGTGACGTTGATGGCGGTGATGCCCAGGCGTTTGAATAACTGGACGAGTTCGGTGCGCATAACCTCGCGCAGCGCGGCATCAAGGCTCGACAGCGGCTCATCGAGGAGCAGCAGGCGCGGCTGTGTTGCCAGAGCGCGCGCGACAGCGATGCGCTGCTGCTGCCCGCCAGAGAGCTGATACGGATAGCGATCACCCATAGCGGGCAGATTGACAAGCGCAAGCAATTCCTGGATGCGCTTGTTGATTTCGCGGATAGGGGTGTGGCGCAGGCGCAGCCCAAAGGCAATATTGCGGGCAACCGTCATGTGCGGCCAGAGGGCAAAGTCCTGGAACACCATGCCAAGCTCTCGCTCCTCGACAGGTACTTCACGCTTGCCATCGAAGACCGCGCGCCCGCCGATTTCGATGGAGCCGCCTTCTGGCGTCACCAACCCGGCAATCATGCGGAGAATGGTGGTTTTCCCGCAGCCGGATGGCCCTAACAGCGATACAACTTCGCCCTCTTCCATCGCTATATCGACGTTGGAAACGACTCGTCGCGCACCGTAACTTTTAGTGAGCTGCTTGATTTGCAGGAACATAGAGCGTTTTTCTCCGTTTCGAGAACTGTTGGATACGAGCGAAAAGCCAGGGAACGGCTCGCAGCAGAATCACTCCCAGCGTGACCAGGCCAATATTCAGCATTGCCAGCGCCATACCCGGCCCCATCTGGAAATTATTGAAGAAATTGACAATCTGAACAGGCATCGTCGGCTGGCCCGGCGGGTAAAGCAACTCGGAAGCAGCGAGTTCAAACATTGTGCCGGTAAAGACGAGCAGCCAGATCGAGACGAGACTGTTGCGCATCAGCGGGGCAACGATGCGCAACAATAATTGGAACAGGCCAGCTCCCTGCACCCGTCCCGCTTCGAGCATATTCTGCCCAACCTGTTCGAGCGCGCCGATGCCGAGGCGCGTGGCGTAGGGTAAGCTGCCGCCGATGTAGGCCGCGAAGAGCAGCCAGATCGTGCCGTAGAACTGGATGCCCTGCGGGCCGCCAATGCCCAGGAACTCCAGATATGGCGCGTTCCAGGCAAAGATGTAGCCGCAGGCGAGGATAATGCCGGGTACAGCAATCGTGACCAGCGTGAACAGGCTGAG
>DATLSW010000108.1:0-8005 GCA_035533955.1 Ktedonobacteraceae bacterium
GAAGAGACCCCGGCACAGCGCTGTGCCGCCGACGAGAATGTCAACCCACGAAACCGTGTATTCATAACGCTGATCGGCCTCGGCGGAGAGCGCGTTAAACTCCTCTAGCGAAGCGAATTGCACGCGCTGCATGGCGATGAGTGGGGATACTATCGGCTTGAGACGAAATTCGGCCCACAGGATCAGGCCGGTTAGGCCCAGGCCGCCGACGGTTGCCCGGAAAAGCTCTGTGTTTTCTTGCGGCGAGCAGATCAGACGTTCGCCGCTGGAGCGCAGCAGTTCAAAACGGGTGACATGGCAGCCGAATGTGCCAGCGCGGTGATGGTTTTTGCCATGTACGTCGTTGGCGATAGCGCCGCCCACCGAGACGAATTTCGTACCCGGCGAGACGGGGATGAACCAGCCGCGCGGCACGATGATGTCCAGTATTTCCTCCAGCGAGACGCCCGCCTCGCAGCGCAGGATGCCCCGCGCTTCGTCGAAAGCGATGAAGCGGTTCAGATGGCTGGCGTCCAGCAGCACGCCGTCTTGATTGAGGCAGCTATCGCCGTAGCTGCGCCCGAAGCCATAGGGCAACATCGACTGCTCTCCATGAGCGAGATCGGGCAGATCGTCTCGCCAATAGACGGGTTGTATCCCCGCATGTTGCACTCTGGGATAGCGGCCCCACGAATGGGGCTGGTTTGTTTTATGCATCGTTCGTTTTATCGAGTTATCACCCCACAAGGGGGTGTATTATGGTTGAGAAATCATCAGACAATCTTCTATAATAAAACACAGATGCGAGAGAATCACAAGCAATATGCGCTGAACAGGACATATTGGATAGAGGATAGAGAGCTATGCACGTCGTCATTTTCGCCGGAGGGACGATCCAACCTGGCAAAGCGGTACAGGTCGCTATCGCCTCAGCCGATCTTTTCATTGCCGCCGATAGAGGGGCAGCGAGCGCGCTGCAATTTGGCTGCCAGCCCGCGATTGTCGTGGGTGATTTC
The DNA here is from genome assembly GCA_035533955.1 of Ktedonobacteraceae bacterium. Taxonomy (GTDB): domain Bacteria; phylum Chloroflexota; class Ktedonobacteria; order Ktedonobacterales; family Ktedonobacteraceae; genus CADDZH01. Next base: position 996 of record DATLSW010000108.1, read on the forward strand.
GATTCGCTGGACGATCTGCCGTTGCAAATGCTGAAAGAGCGCGGCTGCGAGATCATCCAGGCTGCTGTCGAGAAGGATGAGACGGACACCGAACTGGCGATCCAGGTTGCCTGCGAGCGTGGAGCCAGCAAGATCACGCTGCTGGGCGCGCTGGGCGGCGCGCGTATCGATCATACCGTCGCCAATATCCTGCTGCTCACTGGCTTCGAGACCATGCCCATGCGCATCGTTGATGGTCCGGCAATCTGCTGGTTGTTGCGCGGACCAGGGCATAGTACTTTTGGAGGTCACGCGGGCGATTTGCTTTCGCTTTTTCCCCTGGCCGGAGACGCGGCAGGCGTCTCGACGACGGGACTCTATTATCCTCTGCACAATGATACGCTGCGCTTTGGCAAGCCGCGCGGCGTCAGCAATGTTCTGACAGGCGACCAGGCCGTAGTCTCCCTGGAAAAAGGTTTGCTGCTGATTATCCATACAGATAGCCAGGAATTACAGGAATGACATGCATTGCGCCCTTTACAAGAACGATGATAGCGGATACACTGGTTATGGTGCTTAGTCAATCATTCATATCATACTCGATAGTGTGGCGGCGCAATCAATTGCGCCGCCACACTATCGAATATGATATACTAAACTCATCTTATTTCTCCGAGGAGCGTTTCATTTTATGGTACAAACAGAAACGGTCTCATTTTCATCAGGCAACCTGCAACTCAACGGCTATCTGGCCTATCCCGAAGGCGAGGGTCCGTTTCCCGGCGTGATCGTCATTCACGAAATCTACGGACTCAACGACAACATCAGGGATATCGCGCGCCGCTTTGCCGGCGAGGGCTATGCCGCACTGGCCGTCGATCTCTTTACCAGCAGGAGCCGCGCCGTGTGTATGGCCCGCTTTATGGGACAGATGATGTTGAATCCGCTCAACAATGGCTCCGTACATCATCTCAAGTCTGCTCTGAGCTATCTCGCCGAGCAGCCGCGGGTTGACGCCAATCGCGTCGGCGCTATTGGCTTCTGTATGGGCGGCAGCTTCGTTATCGCCTGGGCCTGCACCGATGACCGGCTCAAAGCCATCGCGCCCTTTTATGGGATGAACCCGCGCCCGCTCTCTGCCGTGCAACGACTGTGTCCTGTGGTCGGCTCGTATCCCGAACAGGATTTCACGAGGTCGCACGGACAACGGCTCGCTGTCGCGCTGGACGAGTACCATGTGCCGCACGACATCAAGGTGTATCCCAACGCGAAGCACTCGTTTTTCAACGACCAGGGGGGAAGCTACAACGCCGCGGCCGCCCAGGATTCCTGGCAGCGTATCCTCGGATACTTCCAGGAACACTTAGGGCATAGTTAGAAATCTCCCCCTTCTGATCCTGATATGACGGGATTTTGAAACCGTCTTCTGCACGTAAATCATCACCTGGAGGCGATATAAAAGGCATGAGAGAAATTGTACCTTTTGCCGCGAGTCGAGAAAGTCGTGAGGGGTCAGTATTTATGAGCGTCGAACATCTTCCAGATGTGGCGGCAAATGCCCTACGCCACATTAGCCGCGATCAGGCGATCAAGGCTTATACGCAGGAGAATGCCGCCATCCACGAGGTTCTCCTGAAAGCCGCTCGCCGTTTCATCGGCGGAGAGTCGCTGGCCGAGTGCCTGGAGGCTGCTCGCGCGCTGCAAGAGCAAGGCTGCGCCGTGACGATCGATTACATGGGCGAGAATACAGGCGATGAGACGATGGCTCAACAGGCGACTGGAGAATTCTTGCGCGTCATCCAGGCCATCGCTGCGCACAAGCTCGACGCGACAATCTCGCTGGATTTGTCGCATATTGGGCTGGCAATCGATGCCGAACACGCGCTGCGCAACGCATCCGCGCTGGCACAGGCCGCCCGTGATGCTGGCACCGAGATCATGATTAGCATGGAGGGTACGGAACGCATCGACGAGATCATCGCGCTGCACCAGCGACTATGCGAAGATTACGGGAACGTCGGGATCACGCTGCAAGCCTATTTGCGCCGCACAACCCACGATCTGGCCTCCGCCTTGCAGCGGCCAGGGCGTATTCGCCTGGTCAAGGGAGCTTACGAGGAAGCGCCGGGCGTCGCGGAGCCGCGCGGCGAAATTCTGAATAGAGGCTATCGTGACTATATGGAAATCTTGCTGCTGAGCGATCATCCCTGCTCGATTGCCACGCACGATCTGAACTTGCTCAATGCCGCCCACAAATTCATCCGCCGCCAGAAGCTGAAAAAACATCCTTTTGAGTTCGAGATGCTGTATGGCGTGACACCGGAACATCTGCAACTGGTGCGCGAGCGCGGCTATCGCGCCCGCGTCTACCTGCCCTACGGACGCGAATGGTATCTCTACCTCTGCCACCGCCTGGCTGAGTACCCGCCCAATATCTATCGCGCCATCGGAGATGCCGTGGCAATGGGTTAGTATGGGGTGGGTATGGTCAATCGGTCTTTACGAGCGCGTAGCGCTCGTAAAGACCGATTGACCATACCCGCTCACTTTTGTCACGGCCTCTTTCACAGCGGTATCGATGGCTTCGCTGGCCTGCACGTCCTTGGCGTTCAGGTAATGCCTGAAGCATTTAGCGGCGCAGCTCAGAGCGCCGAGCATATCCGCGTCGGGGGTGACGCCGTCTTCCCACCACCAGCGCGCAATCATCCATGTGCCGTTCTCCAGGCGCGAGTCCACGCGGGCGATGAAGCGGTCGCGGTAGAAGACGGGCAAGACATAATAGCCCCATTTGCGCAGCTTTTCCGGCTTGTAGACTTCCCAGGTATAATCGAAATCGAAGATGTAACGGATAGTTTTGCGATCCCACAACATGCTGTCGAGCGGCCCCAGGAAGATCACGCGTGGCTCCGGCAGCGGCGCGTTGAGCAGGCTCAGCGCGCTGCTGGGCATGTAGTAGGGGTGTGGGCTTGCCCCGCCCTCGTGCTTTTTCTCGCCGATCTGGACGGGCGTCAGCGCGCCGGTTTCAAGCAGTTGCGCCAGGGCGGTCAAACGCTGTTTGCTGCTGCCGCAACTGCTCCAGATCGAGGCGTCGCTGGTTTTGGGAACCAGCCCCATTGCCTGGTGGCGGCGCGTGAGAATCCAGCGATGATATGTCACTTCATCGCGTAGCGGCGTGGCCTGGAAGTGCGCGGCGGGAATGACCCGTTCCGGGCGATCATAATAGTGCCGCCCGCCCTGGCGGTGATGCGTCACCAGTTCGCCACACGCCCACAGCGAGCGCAGAATACGTTTGGTGCGCGTCGTGCCGTACCAGGAGTGCAGACCTTCCATATGCGCGCGGTCCGCGAATTCGTTTGACGAAAGCGGCCCTTTTTCATCGATGGCTGCCAGCACGGCAGCCGTCAGTTCGGGTTCGTTGTCGAGGATTTCGCGATCGTGGTAAGGGCGATACTTCTCGCGCACCAGCGCGCGCATGGGCCAGTCGCTGACCGGCACGAGACACGCCTGCTTGTCCCAGGCATCATAGAGCAGCCGGTCGCTATAGGTTGCCTGTTGCCAATCATCGACGCGGTAGCCAGGTACGCGCGCCTGAAAGACGAGATCGGGGTTGCGCCCGACGGGATTGAGCGGATCGTATTGCACCGTCGCCAGCCGCTCGATCACGCCGGGGATATCGGTCGGCGCGAAGTGGTACGCCGCCAGAAAACGCCGCGCCTGCTCGCGCGAGATATGGAGGGTCATAGATGCGCTAATCCTTCCCGGCAGTCGCCAGCCACGCCTGAATACCTTCCAGATGTTCGTCGATGTGCTCAGGGGTACCAATATATTCGTCTAACGGCTGCCCTTTCGCCCAGGCAAACAAATCGTCATACGACAATTTTTGCAGCGCATCCACAATTTGCACAGGCAGCGTGCGAGATTCAGTTAACACATCCTGTAACGAGCGATCCTTGTTGTGCTGGTAAAATTCATCGTTGATAGGATCAACGTCGTCTTCGTCCAATTCCGTGAACGTCGGTCCGCCTGGCGCCCAGGAGAACACTGGTGTTGTTTTCTTTGCCATCGCCTGCAAGTGTGCCAGCAAGACGCGCTCCCACGCGCTGATGTGTACCAGCACGTCCTTGATCGACCACTCACCAGCGACGCCGGGAGTGGTCATTTGCTGCTCGCTCAACGGCGCGAGAACCTGTTCCAGCGCCGCCTGCTCTGCACGAATATTGTTGATAATAGCGGCTTTGCCAATGTATTCGCTCATGGTAATGCTCCTTATGATGAAAGATGTAGCGGCGCAATTGATTGCGCCAGTCAGCAGCAACAATCTGTGGTGATTCTGGCGCAATCAATTGCGCCGCTACATCACCTGATAGCACAAGTGTACCATGAAAAGCGGGTATAAACCGTCCTGTTTTCATCGTGTCGACAGGAATAGGTGATGATATATCCAGTGGTCTTATGACAAGGCGCGTGTCACCGTGAACGTATCGTTACTGAGAGGGCCGGGACGCGCCAGCGTTCGGTTTGACTGTACTAGCGTCACCTGGAGGCCCGCGATTGCCGCGATAGAGAGCCAATCGTTCGTGTAGCGCACATCCGCTTTGCTGATGGTGATGGACGCGAATTTGGGGAAAGGATAATAGGGCGGGCCGTTGTTCGAGGTCGCGTCGGGGTCTTCGACGATGTAGTCGGCGTAGACACGCAAGGAGGAAAATGTGACGGTGATTTTGAAGGTTTGGTGCGCTGTCAGGTCTACCAACGAGAGATCCCACTTCCGCGTACTCCCAGCTTCGAGTGTGACAGAGGCGGCAACGCTGTCACCGGCGGCAATCGTCCCCAACGAATACCAATGGTTAGGAGGCAACGTCTCATACCAGACGTCATGCACAACCTGACCGCCATAGACGTAGGCGCGCGTGCCAATTTGTACGATATTGTTGTAGCTCTGATCCCACCCGCCGACGCCAACCCATGTGACCATGTACGCCCCAGGAACTTGATTCGAGACTTTTGGCTCCGTCCACTGCGCTCGCACGCCAGTAATATTGCCTTGAGGAAAGGTATAGCCGCTCCAGTTTGAGCTGGTGGTCGTGACCCAGCCAGCCGGTTGCGTGACCGGCGCTGCGCTCGGCACAGCTATGGGCGTTGGCGTGGGGGTCTGCGCAATCGTAGGCGACGGCGGCGCGCTTATTGTCGGCGTGCGAGTAGGCGCGGCGGAGATATTGGCGGCGCTGCATCCACATACTACGAAGATCATCAATAGAACACCGGGCAAGAGCGCGAGTCGGCTTATTAACGAATTATTTCTTGTTCTCTTTTTCGCAAAGAGTTTGATATTCTTCACGGGTAATATGTCCATGTTCAAGAAGGTCTCGAAAATAATTTTCTTTGGATGCTTGACCGGCTAATAACTTTTTCCATAGTATGTTGTTGGAGCATTTCATTTGTTTGGCGATTTTGCTCATGGTTGAGTCGTCAATCTGCGTACTGCTACGCCATGAACGTGAGTAATAGGTCCATGCCACTACTTTGCTATTCACTTTGAGGATAAACTTCGTATGACCTCTTCCCTCTTCACACACACAAGGAAGTACTTCTAAGAAAGCTTTCAGGTCTTTAAGCGATGTACTCATGAATTCGCGCTACACAACTCGAATATAATTTTGTAAGAGATGAAGGTCTTCCTGTATTGAAGGAGAGAGTTCTACTTGATGTTTTTCCAGCCAGATAAGCTCATCAACAAGAATTGCGAGATAATTCTTCAGTGCTTGACCAATTGTTTCTCCAAATTCATAGCTGTTGGATATATGACTGGTAGCGAGAAATTCTTCTCCGGTGTGTTTTATCTCGACAACAAAAAGCTGTATCACAGTACCGGTAGCATCAGGATCGGTAACACGAATTTCCAAACTCTCTGGAATGGTGCAATAAACTTTCCATGCACTTGCATGACCAATTCCAACGGAGGATGTTGTAGTTCTTGAGTTTGTTTTTCTAAGACTCCAAAGGTCTGTCGCTGTGGTTGACATCTTCTTCTTCCTTCCCTTGAGAAGCTTGCATGAGTTTGATCTGTTCGGTTTGATTCTCATAAAGGGTTGTCATCAAATCGATTACTTGTTTCATAACAGACCTTGATATCACACAACGAAACAGAGAATGGGCGTTGATGCTTTCAATGTTTTCCAACTCACTCATAGCGCTGACTTCAATTGGTAGAGCAGTGCCAAAGGTCAAAAAAAACGCTTCTAAATCTGAACGAATATTTACACTGTTGACGTAGTGAGTTGGCAGAGCTTCATCGCCAACTAAGACCGTCTTTATTTGTTTAGCGCCTGATGCTTTTCTCTCTTCTGGCATGGAGTTTGCTGCTTTCTCAGTTTTTAATTATCGTGTGATGAAGGATGTCTTTAGTAGAGTATAATACATACTGGGTAATCTGTCTACTAAGAAAAGGCACAACTTTTAAGGATCAGTCTTATGTATTTTCCAACGACGCGCGTGCTGACGGTGCTGGAACTGCTGCAATCGCGGCAGCGTATGAGCGGGCCGGAATTGGCCGAACGCCTGGAAGTGAATATTCGCACGGTCAGGCGCTATATCACGATGCTGCAAGACCTGGGCATTCCCGTTGAGACGGAGCGCGGGCGTTACGGCTCGTATCGCCTGCGGCCCGGCTTCAAGCTGCCGCCGCTGATGTTCACCGACGAGGAGACGCTGGCCGTGACGCTGGGCCTGCTGGCGGCGCGCAAGCTAGGATTGGCGGTGGCGGCGCCGGCCGTCGAGGGCGCGCTGGCGAAGATCGAGCGCGTCTTACCGGCGCTGCTGCGCGAGCGCGTGCAGGCCATACAGAATACGCTCAGCCTCGACGTGCAGGCATATGGTATCGCGCCGGACAGCGCCATCATCAGCGCCTTGTGCGCGGCGGCGCAGCGCGAGCGGCGCGTCTGGCTGCGCTATCAAGCCTATGAGTCGGACGAGACGGAGCGCGAAGTTGACCTGTATGGGCTGGTCTATCGCAGCGGCTTCTGGTACGCCGT
>DATLSW010000109.1:0-5096 GCA_035533955.1 Ktedonobacteraceae bacterium
GCGCGCAGAGTCTGGGCGTGCTGCGCCAGTTCGCGCTGCATTCTCATAATGCGTTCGTGCAAATGGTGTCCGTTGCCCGCCGCTTGACGGCGTAGTTCATCCAGCGCCTCCTGCGCCTGCTGCAAAGCCTGGCGACCTTGCTGTATCTTCCGCAAGACGACCACAATTGGCGGCAACAGCGCCTCGGCCTCCTCGCGAGTGAAGTAATGAGGCATATCCATCCTGCCTTTACCGGCCCTGACCGCGCGGGACGCGGTCAGGGCCGCTCCTCACAACCAGATTCTCAGGGTGTCGGGGTCACAACTGGTGTAGGTGATGCCGTCGCCCCCGGCGTTGGCGTCCCCCCGAGCGTGATCGTCAGATCATCAAAAGTAGTGAGCGTGACCACCGTTCCGCCCGTACTCAAGTATTGTCCCTTGATTATATCACCTGGCTGCACCAGTGGCAGTTTGGGGGAAAGCGAGAGGTTGGCCGTGAAAATGAGCGATTGCCCCTGCACCTGGATATAGTAGATGGTGTTGCTGCCCTGTAGCACCGAGGAAATGCGCAGCACCTTGCCCGACACCATCTGCGTCGTGCCATTCGTGGGCGTCGTGCCGGGGCTGCCCTGCTGCGTCAACCATTGCTGATAATCCACCAGCGCCTGCGACATTGTTGGCTCAAACTGCACATTGCTGCCGTTCAACTCTCTGGCATCGACCAGACCCACGGCCTGGAAAATGTCGCCGCTGCTGCTCGATTGCACAAAAATTGCCACCCATGTCGGCGTATTGTAGATCTCATACAACTGGACGCTATCGACAGAGTAGCCGCGAATATTGGCACGCGTGGACTGGATGGTGTTGCTCACGTTACTGCCAATGCCCAATCCAGAGAGCGGGTAAAAGGTACCCTGGTTCTTATGCGTATCGAAAAGGAAGACGCCCGTACTGGAGTTGTCGTTCGCCGAGGACGAGGTCATTGGAATGAGCCAGACCGGCTGATCGATATTGTTGTACAACAACTGCGGATCGCTTGCCGGACTCTGCTGGCCCGCGCCGGACGGATTGAACCAGGGCGCGGCATGGTACAATCCCCACCACGTCAGGTATTGCGTAACCGTGTCGGACGGAATGACGCGATCGACCCAGGATGGGACGTTCTGCGGCGCGTATGCCTGGATCGCGCCGGTATGTGCGTTGACGATCAGCACCTGGTTCAGCACATCGCCAGTGAAGCCGCGCGTCGGCATCATAAGCGAAATCGTCCAGTAGGGGTGGAAGTTGTCGTCGAGTTCGAGCGTGGGATCGACCAACCGCCCGTAGGTATAGCCGCTCAGGTAGACATGGCGCAGCAAATCTTCATTGAAGATCGCGCCGGGGATATAGGCAAGCGAATCAGCCGCGCTCGTATGCAGTTGCGGCTGCGTCTCCGGGTTTTCGGCATCGACGACGACGAAGCCCGGTGTGGAGGAGTGCGACAGGTTGACGAACAGGTTGTTGTACGTCAACGGCGCGACATAATAGAGATGGTGATCAATCGATTGTAGCACGTAGCTCGCCGGGTCAACGCTATACTGCGAACCGAGGTTTTGCCCATTGGAGCCAAGAACCTGCTGACCTTTATACGAGGCGACGCTCTGACTGACCAGCACGACGTTGTTGGGATCAGTTGGCGGCAACGAGTCCGAGGTCTTAATAGTGATGTGCGGAATGGCCGCCAGCGCCTTCGCGTTACTGTCAAACCAGGTGGTAAAGACAATGATCAACCCGCATACCACAATCATGATCACACCAAAGAAGATCAGCCCAAAAATGCCAGCCGCGATGGCGCCGCGTGAGGCATTGGTCGGCAATTGCGCCGCTGTGGAAGCGTTCTTGCCGCGCGCGCGGCCCTGGCTCACGGCGGACGCTTCTTCCAGCAAGCTCATAGCTGGACGCAAGAAAGCAAACAGGTTGGCAAAGCTGCTGATCAGCAGCGGCCAGAGAACCCATTGCCATCCCCCGAAAGGGCCGGTCAGCGCGGGCGCGCCAAAGTAGAGAATCAAGAAACTGATCACATAATTCGCGACAAAATACCAGATAAACCAGCGCAGAAAGCGGCGCGTGTTGAACTGCTCGCGCCGCCCAAACCACAGTCGTCCGACGCACAGCAACGCCATCACGGCTACCGTACCAATCAGCGCGTATAAGAAGATGATCATAGCCTATGCTCCTCAATGACATATAGCACAAAAAACTCATGTGAAACTGTCTCTACTATTGTAGTCCTGTAACAGACAGATAGCAACAGGCTACAGCGATGCAACAGGCCATTTAATAGTAGAGTTCAGGTGGTTTTTCGCGTGCTTCGCCCGCGAAAAAAACCACCTGAACTCCTGTTAAGCGCCGCGGGCGCAACTTTTACATAGCCCTGGTGATGCAATAAATTGGCTCCATCAAAGTGTTTCAAGCCATAGAACGGATTATATTATCAGGAATAAGGAGTCTCTACAACCATGCAATTTTTCGGTAAAAAATCACGCTTGCAAATAGAAAAACTGCCCGACGGCAAGGATCGCCTGCCGCCAGGACAATACCTGACGAAGAAATGGCCCGTACTGAGCGCCGAGGATGTTCCTACGAGGCCCGCGGACTGGAAGTTCAATGTAAGCGGACTGGTCGAGCAACCGCTCGCGCTGACCTGGGAGGAATTCCTGGCGCTGCCGCGCATTACGATCACCACCGACATCCACTGCGTCACCACCTGGAGCCGTTACGATAACACCTGGGAAGGCGTCTCAATCCGCGAAATTCTGCGGCGCGTCAAACCGTTGCCCAACGCGCAGTATGTCATGGCGCATTCATGGACGGGCTATACAACAAATATTTCCCTGGCCGACCTCGACGACGATGATGTACTGGTAGCCATCAAGCACAACGGCCTGGACCTGGAGGCCGAACACGGCGCCCCGGTGCGCCTGGTTGTGCCGAAACTCTACTTCTACAAAAGCGCGAAGTGGCTGGACGGCCTGGAGTTCATGGAGCAGGATCGCCCCGGCTTCTGGGAGAAATTGGGCTATAATAACCACGCCGATCCCTGGCTGGAAGAACGTTACTGGTAGAAACAGTGTGGCGGCGCAATTGATTGCGCCGCCACACTTCATTTATTTCACCACCGGCACTTTAACTCACTACGAGCGTGACGGTCAGCGTCTGGGGAGCAACGGGCGTTCCGGGATCGCTGTCGCTGATCGTCAGCGTGCCGTTGTATGTGCCGGGAGATAATCCGCTGGCGTCACACTGCACATCGATCACCGCGTTATCATCGGAGGCGATTGTACCGCTGGCGATAGCGGCGGATAGCCAGGACGCAGATGATTGCGCCGTCCAGTCCAACGGCTCTGTGCCAATATTGCTGATTGTCAACAATTGCTCCGAGGAAGGCGCATTGCTGCTCTGGCTAAAGTCCATTGTCGTCAGAGAGAGCGAAATCATAGCCTGATCCTCGATCGTTACGCTGACATTCACACTGCGGCTGGCAACTTTGGAGCCACTGTCGCTGTCAGTGATGGAAATAGTCGTTGTCAGTGTCCCGGCATTGTAACCAATGATGGCAGGAGAAACCGTAATGGTTGCATTTTGCGCGGGATTGAGGCTGCCGGATGACGGCGAAATGGGTGCGAAGGCCGCGCCGTTTTGATCTTCCGCGGTCGCCCAGTGCAGGATCGCGTTCCCGCTGTTGGTAATCGTGAAGGACTGCGCCGTCGGATTAGTATTGAGCAGCGTCGCGAAGTTGAGGGATGATTGGTTCACGCTGATGGACGGAGACGGCGGCACACTGACGGTGAGCGAGATGGGGACCTGCCGGCTCACGCCGTTATAGCTGAAGGTGAGCGTTCCCTGGTACGAGCGCGGCGCGAGCGACGCGGCGTTGACGCTGACAGAAACCGTGGTGCTACCGCCCGGCGGCACGGAACCGCCCGGCGGCGCGGCAACAAGCCAGCGCCCGCCGTCAACCGTCGCGGCGACGACGCTCCAGGCGACCGTTTCGCCGCCGCTATTTTGCAGCGTGATCGTCTGCGCGGGCGGATTCTGGCCCACCGACGCGAAGGTCAACGACGGCGGCGAGGCCGCCAGATTGCCCTGAGCGATCACGCCCAATGTCACAGACACTATCGGATTCGTCCCGCCTTTGAAGCCAATTGTCCCCTCGTAAGTTCCCAGCGCCATCTGCTGCGATAGCGCGCTCACCACGATCTGCTCGCTGCCGTGAGCCGCGAGATGGCCGCCGGCAGGGCTGATCGAGAGCCAGTTGACGCCGTTGCCGGTGATCACCGCGCTGCTCCAGGTGATGGCCTGCGCAGAGGTATTCTGCAAGGTCAGCAACTGCGGCGTCGGATTCGCGGTCTGCGTCCCCAGATAGTTCAATGAGACGGCGGAGACTGTTAAACTCGCGGGCGGCGCGGGCGTAACGACCATGCTCACGCTCAGCGTCAATGGCCGACTGGTCTTACCTTGCTGGATAAACGTGATCTGCCCGCTATAGGGCTGCGGAGCCAACGCGCCGCGATTCACCAGAATGGTCGCGATGCCCCTCCCGGAGAATGTGCCGCTGGCAGGCGAGATGGTGAGCCAGGGTTCATTGCTGCTCGCCTGCCACGCGACCTGCCGACCGCCATTATTGAGCAGCGTGATGGTCTGCTGAGAGACCGCGCCGGGAGCGCCAGCGCCGAGGTTCACATGCGGCGACGCGAGCGCCAGTAGTGGGGGCGCGAGCGAGGACTGCTCGACCACAACCGTCACCCCCGCGCTCAAACTCTGATCTTTCCCCAGATCGATAGCATCAATATGATGCGCTCCCACCGACCAGGAAGTGGGAACGTTGATCATCACCGAGAACGCGCCGAGGTCATCCGCGCGCGCCTGCAATGGTTTACCGCTGCCATTCAGCAGAGCATTATTGCCGTTATGAATAAAATTGATCGGATCGTTGGACCCGAAGCCTCTTCCAACAAGCGTCAGAGCATCACCGACGCGCAATTGATTGGGCTGAGCCGTTAAAACGAGCGTGTTCGCCGCGGAGCCTTTATTCATCAGTACATACGCGGTGAAGCTTCCCGCGAGCAGCAGGAATAG
>DATLSW010000110.1:0-10427 GCA_035533955.1 Ktedonobacteraceae bacterium
GGCTCAAGGTGGCGGGAGAGCCAGTGAAAGAAGGCGAGCCGGTGGTTGAGATCGAAACCGACAAAGCGACGGTCGAGATCGAGTCCCCCGCGTCCGGTATTCTGGCCGATGTGACTGGAGCCGTCGGGGAAGATGTCCCCGTTGGGCAGGTCATCGCTCAAGTGCTGGCTGTCGGCGAGCGCCCACAAGGACAGACTGGCATGAACAATGGTATTCCATCGGCTGCCCAACGGGCAGTTCAAATGGGCGCCATTCTTATGCCTGCCGTCAATCTTGACGCCCAGGATGGCAATCGACGGCCATCGGGGATATCGGCCAGTCCGTTGGCGGCACGCATTGCCAGCGAGCATAATGTCGATCTTAGTCAGGTCAAGCCAGCCGGTAAGCGTATCCAGAAAGCCGACGTTCTGGATTATCTCCAGCAGCAAGAGCCGACAGTCTCTCCCATGGGGCAACCACGCCTGCAAGCGGCTTCGCCGAAAGCCAGGCGTTTAGCCCGCGAGCAAGGCAGAGACCTGGCGACGATCGTGGGAACTGGCCCTGGCGGCGTGGTCCTGGCCGCCGATGTTGTGAGCGCACCCGTGCTGTTTGCGGAACCGGTTGCTCCATTAACTCGCGCAAGCGAAGAGATGGGCAGCCCTGCCAGGGAACAGCACGAAACCGCCGTAGGCTCCATCTGGCGAATCATGGCCGAGCGTACCACACAGAGCTGGACGACCGTTCCGCACTTCTTTCTGGTGCGCGAGATTAACGCCAGCCATCTTATTTCCTGGCGTGAGTCCGTCCAGAGACGCGCCTCGGCTAAAGTGACGTACACCGATTTATTGGTGAAGGTGGTAGCAAGCGCTCTGCGTAATCATGCTCATCTCAACGCGACATGGCGTGATAAATCCATTGCCTGGAACGTAGAGATCAACGTAGGGCTGGCTGTTGCCGTTGAACAAGGCTTGATTGTGCCGGTTATTCAACACGCCGACAGGCTCGGCGTGCGCGAAATTGCCGCGCGGCGACAAGAACTCGTGGCAAAGGCGCAATCCGGTAAATTGAGCCTGGATGACCTGAGTGGCGGCACGTTCACCATCAGTAACCTGGGCATGTATGGCGTTGATACCTTCAATGCCATCATCAATCAGCCACAGGCAGCCATTCTGGCTGTGGGCCGCATCGCTGATCGTGTTGTACCGATCAACGGCCAACCGGCAGTGCAGCCGATGATGACCCTGAGCCTGTCGTGCGATCATCGCGTCGTCGATGGCGCGCGAGGAGCGCAATTCCTGGATACGGTGGCAACCCTGGTAGAAGAGCCACTGGGGCTGGTCGATTAAGCCACAACTGGCTCAAGCAAAATTAACGGAGTGTATCAGAGAAAGGAAAGGATGACAATCACTGAATCTAACCCCGGCAATTTCCTGAAGAGCAGTGCAACACACTTGTTTACACACCAGGCGAATGGTGTGAAAGAACCAGGGGTAACCGTTGTGTTTCCCCCGAAACAAAAAGGAGGACAACCTTGATACGACGATACGCATTCTGGCAAAGGAAGGCATTGAACTACCTGGGTGCAGTGCTTGTGACAGTGATGGCCCTGGCCGCGCTCAGCGCGTGCGGCGGTGGCTCCTCCACTGGGAGTGGCACCCCTGCGGCGCAATCCCCCATCAAGATCGGTATTTCAGTCTCACTTTCGGGCGATTTCTCTGCTGATGGACAGGCAACTGAACGTGGCTATCAACTCTGGGCAGATACCATCAACAAAAACGGCGGCCTGCTCGGACGCCAGGTCCAATTGAAATTTCTTTCCGATGCCAGCAGCACGACGCAGGTAGTCACTAACTACCAGCAGCTTATTACGGTTGATCATGTAGACCTGGTGTTGGGACCATACTCGACGCTGCTCACGAAACCGGCCGCGGTGGTTGCCAACCGCTATGGTTATGCCTTTATGGAAGGTATAGGCGGCGGGCCATCCGTGTTTTCGCAAGGATTGCATAATCTTTTCGACGTTTCTCCGCCTATCATCTTCCAGTTGAACGCTTTTGCGCAGTATATCCTGTCGTTGCCTGTGTCAGAGCGGCCCACCACGGCGGCCTATGCCACCGAGGATGATCCGTTCACCCAGCCGATGGTAGACAATGCGCGCTCGCTGCTGGAAGCAGGTGGCATCAAAACCGTCTCGTACCAGGTGTACCCGGCGGAAACGACCGACTACACGCCTATCGCGCAGAAGGTCATCGCTTCTCACGCTCAGGTCGTCATTCTTGGTTCGATGTTGCCCGATATCATTGCCTATGTGCAGGATTTCAGGCAGCAGCACTTTAACCCGGAGGCCATGGTTGCCACGGCGGGGCCGGACCAGGGCGCTCAGTTCACCGGCCCGATCGGCGGATCCAATGTCGCTGAGGGCATCTTCTACCCCAACGCCTGGGATACGAACCTCAACACCTACCAGAACGCGCAAATGGTGCAGGACTATATCGCGAAGTATGGCGGCACAGCCCAGGATATCAGCGCGGACACGGCAGAGGCTTATTCTGTCGGGCAGGTACTGACGCAGGTGGCGAACAAGATTCACAGCATCAATAATGCCAAGATTATTGCTGAGCTTCACTCAGGCGCTACTTACCAGTCTGTCCAGGGGAATGTGAAATTCAACTCCGTCGGCGAAAATGTCGATGGAGCGGGGTTCGCCTTCCAATGGCAGAAAGGAAGCGTTCTACTCGTGTACCCGCCAGCCCAGGCGCAGGGAAACACTCCTGAGTTCCCCAAACCCAACTGGCCGTGATGTTCCGCGCGTGTTGTAGTACGTAACTGTCAGGTAGGAGCAATGCCTGCTATCCCGCTAAAGGATAGCAGGCGCTCCTACCCTTCCCTATCGCTGCTGTTTTGTCGCGCCGTGTGGAGGCGCTGCCCTGGTAGCCATCGGGCTTCTTATGATTTGAAAGAGGACCTATCGTGCAACTTATTATAGAAGCAATTATCACCGGTATTTTAACCGGAGGTATCTATGCCTTGATGTCATCGGGGC
Organism: Ktedonobacteraceae bacterium; assembly: GCA_035533955.1. Classification (GTDB taxonomy): domain Bacteria; phylum Chloroflexota; class Ktedonobacteria; order Ktedonobacterales; family Ktedonobacteraceae; genus CADDZH01. The sequence continues at coordinate 3,023 of DATLSW010000110.1, forward strand.
TGACATTGCTGTTCGGAGTCATGGAAATCATCAATGTCGGGCAAGGTGCGCTGGTCATTTTGGGTGCGTACCTCAGCTATGTACTCGAACAAAATCTGCACATCGATCTGTTTTTGGGATTGCTTATCACCATGCCGGTCATGTTTTTGCTCGGCATCGGGATCGAGTTGCTCTTTATTCGTCCGGTAAAGGGCGATCGCACTATGCTGTCCATCCTGGTGACATACGGCATAGCGCTGATCATCGAGGGCATTCTCAACCTTATTTTCACGGCGAATAATGTCCAACTACAGGCATGGTATATCACCGCGTCTATTGATATCGGTGGTTTCTACCTCGGCTACATTTATGTGTTTGGCTTCTTGCTGGCGGTTGTTCTGCTTACGGCACTGTACATTCTGCTGTATCGCACCAAGTTCGGCTATAGCTTGCGTGCCGCTATGCAAAATCGCACGGCGGCAGAACTGATTGGCATTGATGTCAAACGTATTTCCACGCTGACCTTTGGCATTGGCATCGCGCTCGCTGCGGCCGGCGGTATGGGGTTTGGAGCTACTAACGCTTTCAATGCTGGCAGTTCCTATGACTTGATCTCGCGCCTGCTGGCTATTATCATCTTCGGAGGTATGGGCAGCTTATCCGGCGCGCTGATCGCTTCCGTCGGTATGTTAGTGATCGAAGATGTCACCTCTGTCGTCTGGTCGCCCGTCTGGGCCAGCACCGTCTTTTACATCCTGCTGGTGGTTATCCTTGTGGTTCGTCCCCAGGGATTGCTCGGACAGGTGGAAGGAAGAAAGCAATGAGAATCTTCAAGATAGTCGGGATAGTGGCGTTGCTCGCCTTTGCCATCGTCTTTCCGATGCTGTTTCCTAATCCGACAGTGACTACCATCGCGATCTTTACGGTGCTGTTCGCGGCAATGGCTACCGGCTGGAATATCATTTCAGGCTATACGGGATATGTCGCACTAGGACATGCTGCCTTCTTCGGCATTGGCGCTTACGCGCTGGCTCTCATGTGTCAGGTATGGAATATCCCCGGCGGCTATCTGCCGTTCCTGCTCGTTCCCCTTGCTGGCCTGGTCGTGATTCCTATCAGCGCGCTGTTTGGTTGGATCGCGTTGCGCGTGCGCCGGCACACATTTATCGTCATCACTATTGCCATGTTCTTTGTCGTGCAGTTGCTGGCCTACAATCTGAGAAGTATCACGCAAGGCTCTACTGGTCTGGGCTTGCCGATCCCTTTGGATTGGAGTGGTGACTTCTTCAACACCCCTTTTTACTACGTGACGCTGGCTTTGCTGATCGTTGCCATTCTCATCTCATGGTGGATACGTAACTCCAAATTTGGCCTGGGGCTGCTGGCTATCCGCGACGACGAGGATCGGGCCGAGGGTCTTGGCGTGCGAACCGGGTCATCCAAACTGGCCGCCTTTATCATCTCCGCGGTCATTGTGGCGATGGCAGGAGCCATCTGGGCCTATTTCGTCGAGTCGATCTATCCCGCTTCCACCTTCGACCCCAATTTCGACGTCGCCATGGCGCTGATGGCCTTCCTGGGCGGCCTGGGGACGATTTCTGGCCCTATTTTGGGCGCGTTTATCCTTGAGCCTGCCCAGCAATACTTCACCATCTACTATGGTCAGAACGGCTATTACCTGATCATCTACGGGGCGCTCTTCCTGGTCGTCATTATCTTGATGCCGAGAGGTATCATCCCTACTGTTATGGATCGCTGGCGTAAGATCCTCGTAACCCGTAACCAGCGCCGGGAGGAACTTGGCCTCGCTGTAACCGCACTTCCAGGCAAAAATGATTCTGCTGATGTCGAAAAGAAGGAGGGGATTAACTTATGAGCATGTTGGTAGCGGAGGGTATCAGTAAAGCATTCGGCGGTATCCGCGCCCTGGATACCTGTTCAATCAGCGTAGAAAAAGGCTCCATCACTGGCTTAATCGGGCCAAACGGATCAGGAAAGACCACCATGTTTAATGTGATGACGGGCTATGAGCGTGTCGATAGCGGACAGGTGCATTTTGAGGGACAGAGTATCACCAATGCCTCGCCGGCCAAAGTCTTTCGCCTCGGCATTGGGCGCACCTTTCAGTTGACGCGCGTCTTCCCACGCCTGACCGTGATGGAAAACATGCATGTGGCTGTGCAGCGGAATGATTTGAAAGGCTTACTTGGCCGTTGGAGTTCGTCGCACGAGCAGAAACGCGCCCTGGAACTACTGGACTTCGTAGGTCTGACTTCCCTCAAAAACTCCCCGGCAGGTATTCTGTCCTATGGACAAAAGAAGTTGCTGGAGTTTGCTTACATCTTGATTGCCGACCCGCAGGTGATCTTGCTCGATGAACCGGCGGGAGGCGTCAACCCAACGATGGTCAATTACTTGACGGAACGCATTCGCTCCCTCAACGAGCGCGGCGTCACTTTTCTCGTGGTTGAGCATAATATGGAATTTGTGATGAACCTGTGCAGTAAGGTAATGGTGATGCATCGCGGCACCAGGATCGCCGAGGGAAGCCCCGCGGAGGTGCGCTCCAATCCTGCCGTGCTGGAAGCCTATTTGGGAGACTAAAAAGATGCTGCTGAAACTACACGATATCTACGCGGGTTATGATGGAGGAGACGTTCTCAAAGGGATCGACCTCAATGTGGAGGAGGGGACAACTACCTGCATTGTCGGACCCAATGGCGCTGGTAAATCCACGGTGTTGCGCGTGCTGAGTGGATTGTTGAAACCCCGCCTGGGCGAGATTACCTTTGATGGTACGTCGATCGTTGGCCTGACTCCGCGCCATATTCTGGCGCTGGGAGTTGTCCAGGTGCCGCAGGTTCATAGCCTGTTTCCTTCCATGTCGGTGCAGCAAAATGTGCGCCTGGGAGCCTACATGATCAATGATAGGACGCTCGTCGAGCGACGTTTGCGCGAAATCGAGGAGATGTTCCCGATAGTAAAAGAGCGCGCGCGCGATAAAGCAGGCAATCTTTCGGGCGGCCAACAGCGTTTAGTTGAGTTTGCGCGCTGCCTGATGCTGGACCCACGCCTGATCATGCTGGATGAGCCGTCAATGGGTCTGGACCCCAGAACCTTCAAGCAGGTAGTGGAGACGATCAAGATGATGCAAGGCGGCGGCAGAACGATCTTGCTGGTCGAGCAAAACGCGCGCACCGGGTTGAGCCTCGCCAACAATGGCGTGGTGTTGGAAAGCGGCCGGGTGCGGCTGGAGGGATCGCACACCGAGATCCTCAATAATCCTGAGATCGGTCGTCTGTACCTGGGCGGCACGCTCTCTAAGGCATAGAGAGTGGGTCGCTCATAGGTTAACAGGCGGGGATGGACAAAGCCATAAGGCTTCATATCTTGACGTTTATGCCCTCCAGTGCCTCTATGAAAGGTTAAACACATGACAAGAGACGCGCAAGTACAGAGCGCGATCGATAATTGGGCTCCCCGTTTTATTTCCAACGGCGTTGATTCCAATGACTTCCAGCGCATCACCAACAGCGTCGAGCATTGGGACGATTGGTGCCAGGCGTGGTCGGAATGTGGCGCTATGCACGCGCAGATGGGCGAACGGGCCGAGGCGCGAGGAAACTACGTTTCCGCTGCGCAGCACTACTTTCAGGCGGCCATCTCCTATCATTTCGGCAAGTATTTGTTTGTGCATAGGCCGCAGGAATTGCGTACCGCGCATGACCATGTTGTCGCGTACTATCAGCGCGCGCTGCCCTATTTCGACTTTCCAGGCGAACATGTCGCCATCCCTTACGAGGGTGGCGCGACCATGTACGGCATCTTGCGCAAACCCTGGCACACGCCGAAGCCGCCGGTTGTCATCATGGCGCCGGGACTGGATTCCGTCAAGGAAGAGCTGCACATATACGGCGATGACTTTTTGCGACGCGGCATGGCTGTGCTGGCGATTGATGGCCCTGGGCAGGGTGAGATGGAGTTTGAATATCCTCTGCGTCCTGATTACGAAGTGCCGGTGTCCTATGCCATCAATTATCTTGAGAGCCGACCGGATGTCAATGCAGCGCGTGTGGGCCTGATGGGCGTCAGTTTTGGCGGCCAATTCGCGGTTCGCGCCGCGGCGTTTGAGCATCGCTTGCAGGCGGCCATTGAAAACTGCGGGCCGTATAACCAGTCCCTTAATTTCAAAAACCGCCCCTCGATTAGCCGCGCCACGATGGTGCATCGCCTCAAAGTCGCAAACGAGGATGAAGCGATCAGCAGATTGCAGCATTTCAACCTGGAGGGCGTAGCGGAGAAGGTAACATGTCCGCTGCTGGTGATTCAGGGCCGCAAGGACCGGCTTGTGCCGGCAATACAGGGCGAACGCATCGCGGCAGAAGCGCCCGCCGCGGAACTGTGGCTGTTTGAAGATGGCAATCACGTCTGCAACAATATTCCTTATAAACATCGACCGCAGCAGGCCGATTGGATGCGCGAAAAATTGTCCGTGTAGAGGCCGATTTAGCGCGCCCTTGCGTCAGGCCAATATATGCGCGTTCTGGACGCAATTCATTGCGTCCCTACATCATCGAAAGGTCCAACCCATGGCGAGAGACGAACTTGTACAGAGTGCCATTGACAACTGGGCTCCTCGCTTTGTTGCCAATGGCATCGATTCTAATGACTTCCAGCGCGTTTCCAATAGCGTCGAGCGTTGGGATGATTGGTGTCAGGCATGGTCTGAATGTGGAGCTATGCATGAACAGATGGGCGAACAGGCCGAGGCGCAGGGACATTACGAATCGGCTGCCTACCATTATTTTCATGCTTCGATGGCCTATCACTTCGGCAAGTTTTTGTTCGTGCATAGGCCGCAGGAATTGCGTGCGGCTCACGATCATGTCGTGAGCGCGTACAAAAAAGGTCTGCCCTATTATGACTATCCAGGCGAACATGTTGCCATCCCCTACGAGGGCGGCGCGACCATGTATGGCATTCTACGCAAGCCCTGGCATACGCCGAAGCCCCCGGTGGTGATTCTTGTGCCGGGGCTGGATTCCGTCAAGGAAGAAATGCATACCTATGGCGACGACTTTTTGCGCCGTGGTATGGCCGTGCTGGCGATTGATGGTCCCGGACAGGGCGAAATGGAATTCGATCATGCTATGCGCTTTGATTACGAAGTTCCGATTCATTATGCCATTGACTACCTGGAAAGTCGGCCAGATGTGGACGCGCAGCGTGTTGGCTTGATGGGCGTCAGCCTCGGCGGATACTATGCGCCGCGCGCGGCAGCTTTTGAGCCGCGCCTCAAGGCCGCCATTGCCAACTGCGGCGGATACAATTTTATTCGCCGCTTTTCACACCTGCCCGGTCATACTCGCGCCGCGTTCCTCTATCGCATCAAAGCTGCCAGCGAAGCGGAAGCGATTGAGAAGTTGTCGGCCTTTAACCTCGAGGGTGTGATGGAGAAGATACGCTGCCCATTGCTGATCATCATGGGACGCCGCGATAGGCTTGTCCCGCCGGAGGACGCGGAAAGAATGGCGGCGGAAGCACCCGAAGTGGCGGAACTGTGGATGTTTGAAGACGGCAACCATGTCTGCAACAACATCATCTACAAGCACCGCCCGCAGCAGGCCGACTGGATGCGCGAAAAATTATCTGAATGAAATAGTAACAAGCAAGCAGACGGTGTGGAACGCGACGCGACGCCTCCACACCGTCTGCTTGCTTGTTACTTAATGTTGACTGTTTGCCAGGCGCGTAAAGTATGGTATACTGAGGCAAGCCAATCCTTCTGCGGGAAGATAGGATGGAGAACGATTAACGAAAGAAAGCGGAGCATCCTCCCATGAAAGATCAATCGCTGGATAACCTCTGGTTGGCGCAGGTACTTTTCGATCTAGGTGCAGTGCAGTTTGGCAACTTTACGGTAAGCGAGTCGGCAGTCAGCTCACCAGTCTTTATCAATCCAAAAGTGCTGATCAGCAATCCAACCGCGTTCCGAGTCGCCATCAAACTGATGCAACAAGAAATCAACCTGGCACAATCGTTACGACGCCCGCGCGTCCATCCGTTTGAACTGGTCGCAGGAGTCCCAGTCGGAGGGTTGCTCCTGGCAACAGCCTACTCTCTCGAAACGAACGTTCCTCTTATTTACGCGCGTAGTCGCCCAGAAGGAACCGGGAAGCGCGGCATCGAAGGGCATTTCAACACAGATGACACTGCTCTGGTCGTTGACGACCTGATCACACGCGGCGGCAGCATTCTCGAAACTGCTGCGCTCCTGGAAGAGAATGGCGTCAAGGTGAAGGATGTCATTGTCCTGATCGACCGCGAACATGGAGCCGTCGATCGCCTGCACAAAAAAGGCTATAATCTGATCAGTATCCTCAAGCTCGAAGTCATGCTCACACACTACATGTCCAGAGGTCTCATCTCCGAAGAAACTTATCATAACTGCGTGGAATATGTACGGGGCAAGCAAGGTGAAATTAGCGCCAACGGAATATAGCGAACGGAGACAATTTCAGCCCATTCCGCGCGGAATGGGCTGAAATTGTCTCCGTTCGCTACTCTATCATGAGAGCGACGACGGCTCTTGATGGGGCGCCTGGTACAGGTTACTATTGCTATTGCCATTATGCCCATCGACAGGCTGCTCGGCCCTGGCAAGCGCGTTACGTGCTGTGCTTAAAAACGGCTCAATGAGATCCAACGGCAAAGGGAAAATGATCGTCGAGTTTTTCTCAACGGCAATCTCGGTCAGCGTCTGCAAGTAGCGCAGTTGTAGCGTACTCGGCTGCGCGGCGATGATGTTAGCTGCCTGAGCGAGTTGCGTGGAAGCCTGAAACTCACCTTCAGCGTGGATGATCTTGGCGCGCTTTTCGCGCTCGGCCTCGGCCTGCTTCGCCATCGCGCGCTGCATGGACGCGGGCAACTCGATATCCTTGATCTCGACAGCCGTCACCTTGACGCCCCAACGCTCGGTATGCTCATCGATAATCGTCTGCAAATCGCGGTTGATCTTGGTGCGTTGCGCAAGCAGTTCGTCCAGTTCGGATTGGCCCAACACATTGCGCAGCGTTGTCTGGCCGATCTGCGTGGTGGCCTGGACGAAGTTCATCACGTTGACCACAGCGGCAGATGGATCGACGACGTAGAAGTAGATCACCGCTGCCACTTTGATGGTGACATTATCGCGCGTAATCACTTCTTGCGGCGGCACGGTCAGCGTCACGATACGCAGATCAACCTTGATCATACGCGTGATGACGGGTGGAACCCAGAAAATGCCAGGCCCCTGCGCGCCCTGTAAGCGGCCCAGGATGAAGATTATGCCGCGCTCATATTGCTGCACTACACGAACGCCCGATAGGGCTATAAACACGAGTATCAGTACAATAACAGCGATCACTGCGAGAATAAGGGGAGCCAT
>DATLSW010000111.1:0-3496 GCA_035533955.1 Ktedonobacteraceae bacterium
GTCATACTAGTCCCGACTCTCCTCGTTTAGATGATGGATGGTTTGATACTCCATAGTCTAAACGAAGAGGTCCGTTTTGCCTAGTCCCTCTTTTCCGGCTCTGGCTCTTCCTGCAAAATTAGGGATGACTCATAACAATAGAAGCCCGCTTGCGGGCCTGGATGAGAGAAAAAGACTTTTAAATGTCCCTGACATCTCTTGACGCTATCAGAGAAACGGAATGTTCTTTCGCATCGCTTTGTTTTAGCCTCTGGTACGGTAGAATCAGGAGTATTTCCCATTTGCTTGACGGCAGTGATAAAGTCGCGTAGTATAAGCGCTGGTTAGACGGAAGGGAGAACGATCATGCAACCAGGCTTTCTCGTGGAAAGTCGCAGTTATGACCAGTTGATACGAGGATCATGGCGGGCATACCGCCTCGATAGCGACACTCAGCTCAGCGATGATCTGCTCGCGGAGGTAGCAGACGACTGCGCGCGTCTCTGGCTGCCCGCCGGCACGCTGATGAACTGGTCAACCGGCGCCCGTCCGCTCCACTCTCACTGCTTGCAATTTTTCTGGCCGCAACGCTGGTTCACGCTCAGCGCCTTTTATGATGGTCGCGTCCTGCGCCATACCTATGCCTCCATCATCCTGCCGCCGCGCATTGAATTTGAGCGTTTATCCTTCGTTGATCTCGATTTAAGCGTGCTGGTACAACCAGACCTGTCCTACGAGATATTGACGCAGGCGGAATTCGAGCAGATAGCTGATTTATTGCATTATAGCGAGGAGACGCGCATCGGAGCCTTGATGGCGCTGCGCTCACTCACCAGCTCCATCGAGCGCAGCGCGGGCCTGTTCGCCGCTATTCCACATTCTTTGCGCCAGGAACATTTTCACCTCTCGCAATGTGAAAAGAGTTAAGATGTCCACACCCAAACGCATTGATCATGTCGCCATCATCGTCCGCAATATCGAGGAGGCGCTGGCGTTTTATCGCGATACGCTGGGCATCGCGCCAGGCGCGATCAAAGCAGTGCCAACGGAGCAGGTACGCATCGCCTTTTTACCAATGGGCGGCCCCGGCGGCAGCGAGATCGAACTGATCGAGCCGCTCACCGCTGACTCCAGCCTGGCGCGCTTTTTGGAGAAGCGCGGCGAAGGGCTGCACCATATCTGCCTGGAAGTAGGCGATATCGACGCCGCGCTGGCAGAGATGCAGGCAAGGGGCGCGGCAGTGCTGGATCAACAACCGCGCGTCGCCGCCGAGGGCCGCGCCATTTTCCTGCACCCAAAGGGAACGCACGGCGTGCTGCTGGAATTGATTGAAAAAAAACCGTAGCTGCGCGATCTCGCTGTGGAGGCGCAATTGATCGCGCCTCCACATTTGGGCCTGCCGCCGATACTATTCCCCGAACGCCACCTCGCTTGTTGGCCGATAGATCATTTCGTAATAAATCCTTCCCATGCGTTCGGGCGCGTAAGGCATCTCATGATCCAGCCACCACTGGATCAGCGCGATCGTCGATGCAACCACATGATAGGCTGCCACCTCTAGCGGAACAATACTTTCTTCCCGCTCTGTATGCCCGCGCAGCGTTTCCTGCGTCCCCGTGACGATAATCCGTTTATACAGTGGCGACGCGCCCCCGCTTCCCAAAAGCACCCGAATAACCTCCGTGTGATCCTGGACATAGCGAAATAGCAGCGTTCCCACTGTCGTTGGAGCAACGTCGGGTGCCCCTGGCAGCAGCAAGCGCAGCAGTTCCTCCAGCACAACATCAACCACGTCCTGTAGCAAGGCATCCTTGTCGTGGTAGTGTCGGAAGAATGTGGCGTATCCGATATCGGCACGTTCAGTAATATCGCGAATGGTGATGGCCTCGTAGCCTTTTTCGAGCGTCAGATCGATCAGCGCGCTCGCCAATAACTGCTCAGTACGTTTCACCCGCCGGTCTTGTACATCCATAGTGGCCCTCCCATGCGCTGCGAAGCCGCAGCATCGCCTTTGTTGTCTGCTTATCATACCATAATTCTTCAGAATATGCGGCGCTATCCAACAACCCCCTTGACAAAATGCCTATAAATGATACATAGTATATATTATGATATATACTATGTCGTAGTAGCTACGATGGCTCTTCTCAATGAGGAAAGCTGATCGTCGTCCGGGGTTATAGCATGGCGGTATAGCAGCGCAATTCATTGCGCCACCACACCACCAGTCAGGGTATAAGACAGAAGGATAGAGCAAAGAATGCAACCAGTGATAAGCGAACAAACAAAAACGACCGCGGCTGGCGCGGGTTGTCCAGTCGATCATATAGCATTGTCAAGGCAAAAGACGGCGCGCGAGGTCGAGCCAACGGGCATTCCCATTGAATGCGATGAAGCCGGGACCTGGCATGTGCGCGGCTTCGCAGAGGCCAGAGCCATCTTACGCAATAGCGACACGAAACAGGCCGGGTTTAAGGCGGAGCTAATTGGCAATGCCCCGCATATGAGGAATCAACCGATTCTCTACCAGGAAGGCAAGGTTCACCACGCACAGCGCAAGCAAACGGCGCGTTTTTTCACCCCCAAAACCGTCAGCACGCACTATCGCGGCATGATGGAGCAACTGGTTGATCGGCTGATCGCCGAAGTGCAACGCAAAAAAAGCCTCGATCTCAGCCGCTTGACGATGACGCTCTCAGCGCGCGTCACCGGCGAAGTCGTGGGCCTGACAAGCAGTCGCCTGCCCGGCACGGCGCGGCGCATCGATGCCTTTTTTACCGAAGGCTCCATACGCAAGGATCAGCATCTGCGCCGCCTGTTGCACTCGATCAACGCGCGCAGTCGCGTCCTCTCCTTCTTCTTCCTCGATGTCAAACCGGCGATCCAGACGCGCAAGCGCCAGCCAAAAGAAGACGTCATCTCGCACTTGATCGCGCAGAACTACAATGACGCCGAGATTTTGACCGAGTGCATCACCTACGGCGCAGCGGGCATGGTGACGACGCGCGAATTCATCAGCGCGGCGGCCTGGCATTTCCTTGATCGCCCGGAATTGCGCGCGCGCTACCTGGCTGCGCCCGAAGCAGAACGTTATGCCATGCTCGAAGAAGTGCTGCGCCTCGAACCCATCGTCGGCAACATCTATCGCCACGCCACGGCTGACATCACCGTCGAGAGCAACGGCCAGCAATTCATGATCCCTTGTGGCGCGCTGATCGACGTGCGCGTTCACGGCACGAACACCGACGAGTCGGTCGTGGGTGAGCATCCGTTAGAGGTTTGCCCAGGCCGAACGTTACAAGTCGAGCGCGTTGCTCCGTCCGTAATGAGCTTCGGCGACGGCCATCATCGCTGCCCCGGCTCCTACATCGCCATTCAGGAAACGGACATGTTCCTACAACGTCTCCTCGCGCTGGACACCCTGCACATCGTCCGCCAGCCCTCGCTCGCCTGGAACGACGTCGTGACGGGCTACGAGATCCGCGATTTTATCGTTTCTCTCTAAACATGGAGGGGC
>DATLSW010000112.1:0-11364 GCA_035533955.1 Ktedonobacteraceae bacterium
GTCATCGAACTGTTCGTTGGTCTCCTGGAGATCATCGATGAACTTTCGCGCATCATTTCGCTGTCCTTCCGTCTTTTTGGCAATATCTTCGCGGGCAGCGCAGTGCTGGCGATCTTCGCCTTCATTTTGCCCTTCGTTTCCAATATCATCTTCATCCCATTTGAGCTGTTCGTGGCTTTTGTGCAGGCTCTGGTCTTCTCCCTTCTGACGCTGGTCTACCTGGAGATCGCGACCACCAGCCATCAACACGAGGAGGAGCGCGTAGAGGAGGCTCTGGAGAGAGAAAAGGCGGTCGCGACGGCACACTAACCAACAACAGGTTATCCCAACGAGTGCTACTCGCAGATATTTTATGCTGCGATTGCATATAGTAAACATCTATCAGGGGCGACATAGCCGTTCCCCTATAGTCCTTAAAGGAGGATTTTTAAAATGACAGGATCTGTCACCACACTGGCTGTAGCATTGGCAATTGGTCTGGGCGCTATCGGCCCCGGCATCGGCATCGGTATTGCCGCCGGTCAGGCATTCAACGCCATTGGGCGCAATCCCGAAGCTGAGCCTTTGATCCGCATCAACATGTTCATCGGTCTGGCGTTTGCCGAAGCTATCGCTATTTACGCGCTGGTTATCGCTTTCCTTCTCTCCGGCAGAGCCTAGTATGACGGCGCTCGCGTGAGGAGACGTAGAGGTGGGGATGGGATGCTTGTGGCTGCTGTCCGCCTTTTGCCGCGGCAAAAGGCGCGATAAATCGGCCTCTACATGGCGCATCTTCGCCACACGCGAGAGCAGTTCTATGGTACTCCACTGAAGAAAGGAGGCAAACAGCATGGCGCATATGTTCGTTTTCGCCGATCTGCTGGGCGGTTTTGGTATTAACGCGCTGGCTTTCCTCTCGCAACTGGTGAGCTTTGGCATCGTTTTCCTGATCCTCTGGAAATGGGGTTTCCCGGCCATTACCAGGACGCTCGACAAGCGGCAGCAGGTGATTCGCGAGGGCGTGGAAAATGCCGAGCGTGCCAGACGCGACCTGGCCGACGCGACCGTGCGTGCCGAGCAGGTCCTGCTTGAGGCGCGCAAGCAGGCGCAGGAGACGATTGCACAGGCGGCAAAGGCTGCCGAGGGCGAGGCGAATCGCATTCGTGAAGATGCCCGCGCCCAGGTCGAGCAGATGAACAGGCAGCAGATCGAGCGCATCCAGCAAGAGGCCGCGCGCGCGCGCGCCGAGATCAGTCGTCTGGTTGTCAATCTCACGATCAACGCAGCCAGCAGAGTTATCGGCAAATCGGTTGATAGCAACGACAATCGCCGTCTGGTGGAAGAGTTCGTCACCGCCAGCGAGAAGCAGGCAGAGGAAGCGTAATGGTTAAAGGAGCGATAGCACGCCGCTACGCGGAGGCCATGTTCGACATCGCGCTCAAGCAGCACGCGGTTGATCGCACCCTGGAGGACGTTCAGGCCATTGCCCAGGTGTTCAGCCATCGCACGCTGGCGTACCTGCTCAGCGAGCCGAAGGTGTCCGCGCAGCGCAAAGAGACGGTGCTGCGCCAGTTTCTGGGAGATAAGGTGCAGCCGATATCGCTCAATCTTGCCTTGCTGGTGGTGGAGCGCAGGTTGGTTGAGGCTATGCCCAACATTGCCCGCGAACTCAAGCAACTGGTGCTAAACTACAAGAACCAGGCTGTCGCCGAAGTAACGACGGCCAGCAGGATTGACGACGCGCAGATGGCGCTGATCAAGCAGGCTTTAGAACGCAGGACGGGCAAGACCATCCTGGTCAATGCCCAGGTGAAGCCCGAAATCCTGGGTGGGGTGATCGCGCGCGTCGGCGACCAGGTTATCGACGGCAGCGTCCGTTCGCGCCTGTCCTCGCTGCGGCAGGAGTTGCTAAACAGTGCGGCCAGCAGCAATATCGATTTTCTAAGCGAAGAGTCGGACGCCGATGGGACCATTCCCAGAGCTGAGACAAGCAAGATACAGTAGGGGCGGTGGCTCTGCCCCGCCCTTGTTGAGACAAGCAAAATACACAGTAGGGGCGCAAGGCTCTGCCTCGCCCTTGCTAAGACAAGTAAAATACAGCGCGGGTCTGCCCGGCCCTTGCTGTGACTGAGGCGTAAGGCTCTGCCCCGCCCTAAAACCATACAAACTATTATTCGCAAGGGCGGGGCAAGCCCGCGCCCCTACATAGGAGGATAAGATGGCATCTTGGGCTGATGAAATCAGCGCCATCATCGAAAAGAACATTGCCGGGTTTGGCGGCAGGGAGACGGAGGTTGCGAGCGTCGGTACTGTGATCGCAGTGCAAGATGGTATCGCGCGCGTGTATGGCCTGCAAGACGTCCAATACCTGGAACTGGTCGAATTTACGCGCTCCGGCATCATGGGCATGGCCTTCAACCTCGAGGAGGAGACGGTCAGTTGCCCGGTACTGGGCGATTATACGCAGATTCAAGAAGATGATGAGGTGCGTACCACCGGAAATGTGGTCTCCGTCCCGGTAGGGGATGCCTTGATTGGGCGTGTGGTCAATCCCCTCGGCGCTCCCATCGATGATCGCGGCCCTATCGCGACCACGAAGACGCGCCCCGTGGAGCGCGTCGCTCCCGGCGTGATCACGCGCCAGGGCGTAGATACGCCTGTGCAGACCGGTATCAAAGCTATCGACAGCATGATCCCCATTGGGCGCGGTCAGCGCGAGTTGATCATCGGCGACCGTCAGACCGGGAAATCGGCTATCGCCATTGACACGATCATCAATCAGAAGGGCAAAGACCTGATCTGTATCTACGTGGCAATCGGCCAGAAGAACTCGACCGTCGCGCGCACCGTCGATATCCTGGATCGGCATGGCGCGATGGAATACACGATCGTCGTAGTCGCGGGCGCTTCGGAGCCTGCTCCGTTGAAGTACCTTGCTCCTTACGCGGGTTGCACCATCGGGGAAGAGTTCATGGAGAGCGGGCGTGACGCGCTGATCATTTATGACGACCTGACCAAGCACGCCGAGGCATATCGTAATATCTCGCTGATCATTCGCCGCCCGCCGGGCCGCGAAGCCTATCCAGGCGATGTGTTCTATCTGCACTCGCGCCTGCTGGAGCGCGCCGCGCGCCTGAACGAAGATTACGGCGGCGGCTCGCTGACGGCGCTGCCGATTATCGAGACGAAAGCCAACGACATCTCGGCGTATATCCCGACGAACGTCATTTCCATCACCGACGGGCAGATTTTCCTGGAAACTGACCTGTTCAACGCCGGTATTCGCCCGGCCATCAACGTCGGCGTCTCGGTCTCCCGCGTGGGCAGCAGCGCGCAGACGCAGGCCATGAAGCAGGTGGCGAAGTCCCTGCGCCTGGATATGGCGCAGTTCCGCGAACTGGCGGCCTTTGCCCAGTTCTCCTCTGACCTGGACAAAGCGACGAAGGCCAGCATCGACCGCGGCCAGCGCCTGACCGAGACCCTCAAACAACCGCAGTACCAGCCAGTTCCCGTTGAGAAGCAGGTCATGATCATTTACGCTGCCACCAACGGCTACCTGGACAACGTCGCGGTAGATAAAGTCACTGTGTGGGAAGCCGCCTTCTACCGCTATATGGATGCCAATCACCCGGAGGTAGGACAGGAGATCGTCGAACAGTCCGTGGTCAATAAGAAGAAGATGTCCGACGACCTGCTGAATCGCCTGAAGGGCGCCATTACAGAGTTCAAGCAGACGGCGGAGCCGAGCTAGGAGGCTACGCAATGCCATCAACACGAGAGGTACGCAGGCGCATACGTGCGACGAAGAACATGGCGCAGATCACGAAAGCCATGCAGATGGTGGCGAGTAGCAAGATGCGCCGCGCGCAGGAGCGCGTGCAGCAGGCGCGCCCCTACGCCGAGCAGATTCGCGCGCTCGTCTCGCGCCTCGCGAATGCGAGCAGCGAAGATGTCGGCGAGGGTGTGGCTCTGCTCAAAGAGCGTCCGGTGCGCAATATTGGGCTGCTTGTGATCACGCCGGATCGCGGTTTGAGCGGCGCGCTGCCCGGCAATATCAACCGCCGCGCGCTGTCTACAGCGCTGGAGTTGCGACAGCAGTTGGCGGAACAAGGGCAGCAGCCCGGCGTGGAGTTCGTGGCCGTTGGGCGTAAAGGGCGCGATTTCGTCATTCGCAGTCAGCAGCACCTGATCGCCGAGTTCGTCAATTACGGCGACAGACCGTCGCTGGCCGATGCGCGCGCGATGGCGCAGGTCATGGTGGATGCCTTTCTGAAAGGCGAAGTTGACGTTGTGTACCTGGTCTACCCCAAATTCGTCAACACGGTGACGCAGCAGCCGACCGCCGTCCAGATGCTGCCGGTGCAGCCGCCGACCGAGGAGCAGGACGAGCGTAAGAACGTCGAGTACATCTACGAGCCGGACCCGCGCAGCCTCTACGAGGCGCTGCTGCCGCGCTATGTCGATGTGCAGGTCTACCAGGCGCTGCTGGAAACGGTGGCAAGCTTCTACTCCGCCCAGATGGTGGCGATGAAGAACGCGACCGACAATGCCAACGACCTGATACAAGACCTGACGCTTGCTTACAACAAAGCGCGCCAGGCCAGCATCACGACGCAGATTCTCGAGGTCGTGTCCGGCGCGAACGCATTGGAAGGATAATAAAACATATGACAACACAAACAGGCACGAAAGGTAAAGTCGTGCAGGTGCTGGGAGCCGTCGTCGATATCGAATTTCCCCCAGACCACGTACCGGGCATTTACGACGCTGTTCATACGCGCCCGCATGGCGCTGATCATGATCTCGTCCTCGAGGTCGAGCAATTGCTCGGCAACAACTGGGTGCGCTGCGTGGCGATGGGGCCGACCGATGGCCTGCAGCGCGGCGTCGATGCCTACAACACAGGCGAGTCTATTACCGTACCCGTGGGCAGTCAGACCCTGGGGCGCATCTTTAACGTCCTCGGCCAGCCGGTAGACAACAAGCCAGATATCCCCGACGCGCCGCGCCTGCCCATTCATCGCGAGGCGCCCGGCCTGGAAGAGCAGGCCAAAGAGGTTGAAGTCTTCGAGACTGGCATCAAGGTGATGGACCTGGTCTGCCCCTTCATGAGAGGCGGCAAGATCGGCGCATTTGGCGGCGCCGGCGTTGGCAAGACCGTGATCATCCAGGAACTGATCAATAATATCGCCAAAGGCCATGGCGGCTACAGCGTCTTCGCCGGCGTGGGCGAGCGCACGCGCGAGGGCAACGACCTCTACCATGAAATGCAGGAAGCGGGCGTTATCGATCGCCTGGCAATGGTCTTCGGCCAGATGAACGAGCCTCCTGGCGCGCGCCTGCGCGTGGCCCTCAGCGGGTTGACCATCGCCGAATACTTCCGCGACCAGGAAGGCAAGGATGTGCTGCTCTTCATTGATAACATCTTCCGTTTCACACAGGCTGGCGCTGAAGTGTCCGCGCTGCTTGGTCGGATGCCGTCAGCCGTGGGCTATCAGCCAAACCTGGCGGAGGAGATGGGCGAACTGCAAGAGCGCATCACCTCGACGGTAAAGGGATCGGTAACATCGATGCAGGCCGTTTACGTACCCGCCGACGACTACACCGACCCGGCCCCGGCGACGACTTTCGCGCACCTCGACTCGACGATTGTGCTGGAACGTTCGATCTTCGAGCAGGGTCTCTTCCCGGCTGTCGATCCGCTGGCCTCGACCAGCCGTCTGCTCGATCCGCAGGTTGTCGGAGACGAACACTACGATGTCGCGCGCGGCGTGCAGAAGGTCTTGCAGCGCTACAAGGACTTGCAGGATATCATTGCCATCCTCGGCGTTGACGAGCTTTCCGACGATGACAAGCTGACGGTGGCCCGCGCTCGCAAGCTACAGCGTTTCTTCTCGCAGCCCATGACGGTCGCTGAGATATTCACCGGCAAGCCAGGTAGATACGTGCCGTTGAAGGAAACGATTCGCGGCTTCAAGGAAATCCTGGAAGGCAAGTACGACCACATCCCTGAAAGCTACTTCTACCTGGTTGGTAATATCGACGAAGTGGTCGAAGGATATGAAGCTGAGCAGCAGAAAGGTTAAGCGATGGCAACACGCACAACTCTGCATGTCGAGGTGGTCACTGCCGAGCGCGCGTTGTACAGCGGCGAGGCCGACGAGGTCAACGCGCCCGGTTCGGAGGGGCGTCTCGGCATCCTGCCGCGGCACGCGGCTCTGCTGACGACGCTCGCAGCGGGCCAACTCGTGATCAAGTTGAGCGGAGCCGAAGATACACTCTTCGTTTCCGGCGGCTTCCTGGAAGTCTCCAACAACGGCGTGACCGTACTGGCGGACGCGGCGGAATACGGCGAGGAGATCGACCAGGCGCGTGCCGAGGAGGCGCGCCGCCGCACGCAGGAACGCCTGGCTCAGGTGCAGGATAACACCGAGCGCGCCGAACTTGAAGTGGCACTCCGACGCGCGATGGCACGGCTGCATGTAGTCGAACTGAGCCGCCGCCACAGCGGGCGCCGCATTCAGATGCCACATTCGGAACAATAGTATTAAATTAGGGAAACCAGTTTCGGCGGCAACCAGGGTTGCCGCCGAAACTGGTTTCCCTATACTTTTGAGGTTTTTACGCCGTCGATGTAGATGCGGCGCAGTCCTTGTAAGATGCGCTCCGCAGAGAACCCGCGCTCTTGCCGTTGGAAACGATAGACCATGGGATGAAGGGCGGCCAGCAGGGCATCGGTAGTATAATCAATATCGAGCGGGGTTAGCTCTCCTCGTTCCACTGCCTCAGCGAGCAACCATGCGAATAGTTCGTGCAACCAGCGATGCCACGGCGAATATTGGAACGAAAACCGTCGGGAGGTGTCTGCTTTGTTACACGGCATTTCTCGCATCTCTGCCGCGGCCATGGGTTCTAGCCAGTTCCCGTGTTCTTCGAGCAAAGCGATAACAGATGTCAGCGCCCTGTCCAACCGTTCAAGCGCGGAAGCGGCAACTGTTGCCGCTAACACTGTAAAGATCTCTTCCATGAATTGTTGATGGTACTCGCGCAACAGGTCCATGCAAAGTTCGCCCTTATGGGCATAGCGACGATAGAGCGTCCCTTGCCCAACGCCAGCAGCCAGGGCAATCTGGTGCATACTCACCGCATTAACGCCATGCGCGGCAAAGAGATCCCGCGCGACTTCCAGGATACGCTCGCGATGTTCTGCTGCATCGCGCCGTTCGGAGTGCCTGTGAGACTCGAATAGCGCTGGCATACCAGTAAGCAAGGGACAATCACGAGATTCTTCGCTCACAACTCTCACCCCTCTTGACAAACGGACAGTTGTCCGTTATAATCATCATGTGGACATGTGTCCACATACACTATAGCATACCGCGGCGTACCCGTCAAGGCTGTTTGGGAAACGCCGTAGGGGCGTTCCGAGGGGTTTCTCCGCGAGGATGGAGATCCTTCCTTTTCGCTCTCTCTTAAAAAGAATATTACTGTAGGCAAAGTAAAAACCGCCGCCCGATGACCTTCCTCAAATTTCATCAATGGCGGCATTTCTCACGAAGGATAGGTAGCATGTCGAATAGACCGGCAATCATAGCCGAAGGGCTCCACAAACATTATGGAAAGACGCATGCTCTGGTAGGACTGGACCTTTCTGCCGAAGAGGGTAGTGTCCTGGCAGTACTCGGCCCCAATGGCGCTGGCAAGACGACCGCCGTGCGCATCTTCACCACACTCTTGCGTCCTGACGCCGGGCGAGCGGAGGTGGCCGGGCTGGATGTCGTCAAAGACGCCGATGCGCTGCGCGCGCGTATTGGTCTGACCGGTCAATATGCCGCGCTTGATGAAAACCTGACTGGATACGAGAACCTGGAAATGTTCGGGCGGCTCTATCACCTGCCAGGGAAAGTGGCCCGGCAGCGGGCGAACGAACTTCTCGAACGCTTTGATCTGGTCGAGGCAGCGCGCCGTACCGTGAAGACCTATTCAGGAGGTATGCGCCGCCGCCTCGACCTGGCGGCGAGCTTACTCATGTCGCCTCCAATTCTTTTCCTGGACGAGCCGACGACTGGCCTTGATCCGCGCGGAAGGCTGGCGATGTGGGAAGTCATCAGTATGCTCAAGACAGCCGGGACGACCGTGCTTCTCACCACCCAGTACCTGGAGGAAGCCGATCAACTGGCAGATCAGATCGCTGTTGTTGACCTGGGGCGCGTAATTGCCAGAGGCACTTCTGATGAATTGAAAGCGCAGGTCGGTGGCGAGCGGCTCGAGCTAACGGTGTCGCCTGGGGGCAATCTGTATGCCGCGGAGGCAGCGCTGCGTCCCTATAGTGTGGGAGAGATTCAGGTCAACATGGATGATCGCCAGATCGTCGTACCAGTAGCGCGTGGCGCGCAGCTCCTCGCGGCCGCCGTGCGCGACCTGGATGCCGCGCAGATTCCCCTCGATACCCTGGCGCTGCGCCGACCGACGCTAGACGATGTTTTCCTCGCGCTGACCGGACGCGCCGCAGCGACCACAGCCGATCTACCCTCTGAGGAGCCAGACATGCAGGTTCTGGCAAGGAGTACCCGATGAACGCCTTTGATTTTCGCACAGCGCAAACTTTGGCGCCGCTGCAGCGTCCCAGGTTCTACTGGGCGTTTGCTGACGCGCTCGTTATGGCGAAGCGCCACTTGATCCAGATCCCCCGCATCCCGGAGGAGCTGCTTTTCGCAACGATCCAGCCTGTCATGTTCGTGCTGCTCTTCCGCTATGTCTTTGGTGGAGCGATCGCCGTCTCCGGCACCAGCTATGTCAACTTCCTGATGGCCGGCATCTTTGCCCAGACCGTCATCTTTGGTACAACATCTACCGGTATCGGCCTGGCGACTGACTTGCAGCGTGGCCTGGTCGATCGTTTTCGCTCCCTACCAATGGCGAAATCGGCTGTCCTGACGGGCCGTATCCTCTCAGACTTAGTGCGGAATGCGTTCGTGGTGCTGGTGATGTGGAGCGTCGGCTTGCTGGTCGGTTTCCGGCCACAAGGCCCTTTCACTTCCTGGCTGGCGGCAGGAGGCATTCTTCTGCTTACCAGCTTTGCCTTCTCGTGGCTCTCGGCGTTGATTGGCCTGATCGTGAGGAGCGTGGAGGCAGCCCAATCAGCAGGCTTCATCTGGCTCTTTCCGTTGACCTTCGCCAGCAGCGCGTTTGTGCCGACACAGAGTATGCCAGGCTGGCTACGCGCCTTCGCCGAGCATCAGCCGGTTTCGCTGATTGTTAATGCCGTGCGCGGGCTGCTCCTCAACCAACCTGATGCCGCTACCATCTGGCAGGCGCTCGCCTGGTGCGCAGGCATCTTGATCATCTTCGTTCCTCTCGCAATCTGGGCATATGGACGCCGGGTGGCGCGATAAAGGTGAGATCGAGGGATCAGAGGAAAAGCCCGGTTTATGCTTTCCTCTCGATCCCCAGCCCTCTCTCCACTCCCGATACATCATACAGCGCGCCGCGCTGCTCGTAGCCGCCGGTAAATGGATCGTGCGCCAGCAGCATCGGCGTGTCCAGGTCGATGAAGCGGAAGCCGCCCAGACCTGCCACGAAGTGCGCCGCCGCGCTGATCGCCAGCCGCGACTCCATCATTGCGCCGACCATCAATTGCGTGTGCGTGGCTCTGCACAGAGCGGCGATATCCAGCCCCTCGACGAAGCCACTTTTCATGAGCTTGATGTTGACGACGTTGACCGCGCCCATAGCGATCAGACGCGCGGCCTGCGCCGCGTTAGAGACGCTTTCATCGGCGGCGATGGGAATGCTGGTATGCTGCGTGACGTAGCGCAGTCCCTCGTAGTCGTCCTTGTGGACCGGTTGCTCCATCATGAGCGGGCGGATATCGCGATCGTCGAGAGCTTCCAGGCAGAGCAGCGCCTCACCGGGCGTATAGCCCTGGTTGGCATCGAGCGTCAGGCCGACGCCGGGCGCGCCCTCGCGGATGGCCTCGACGCGGGCCACATCCTCGCGAATGTTGCCGCCAACCTTGATCTTGAGCATGGAGATGCCGCTTGCCGCCGCCGCTTGCGCCAGCTCGTAGCCATGCTCCGGCGTAACCATCGGTATGCTCAGATCGGTTTCCACCGACGAACTGGCCCCGCCGAAAAAGACGCAGAGCGGAATACCATATGAGCGCGTCAGGGCGTCGAGCAGCGCCATTTCCATACCAGCAATGACCGTCATCTGGCTGAAATACAGGCCGTGCAGGAATTTCGAGATGTCGCGCCAATGGGCCGCGTCCCGGCCCTCGAGCAAGGGAGCGCATTCGGATGCCGCCGCCAACGCCGTTGCCTGCGTTTCGCCGGTACTGGGCGTGAAGGGAGCGCACTCGCCATAGCCCACGCTGCCGTCGGCCAGCGTGATAGTGATCAGCACGTTGCTGGCCTCCGAGGTTGTGCCGGTGGAGATCGTGAACGGCTCCAGCATAGCGATATTCAACGGCTCAACGGTGACGGAACGAATGGTGGTGCGTGACATGGTGTGATTCTCCTGATAAAGGTGATGTGGCGACCAGATTGTTTTGTTAAACTACCGGGTGGTGCGGTTGCGTTGTTTGTCCTGGTAGCGTTCGATGGCGAGTTCGATCAGGCGATCCAGCAGTTGCGGGTAGGGCAGGCCGCTCGCTTTCCATAGTTTGGGATACATGCTGATCTCCGTAAAGCCCGGCATGGTGTTGACCTCGTTGATATAAACCACGCCGCTCTGTTTCTCCAGGAAGAAATCGACGCGGGCCAGGCCGTTCAGATCGAGCGCGGCAAAGGCGATGATCGCCTGATGGCGCACGGCATCTGCCGCCGCTTGCGGGATGTCAGCCGGAATGATGATCTGCGATTTGCCGTCAAGGTACTTGGCGTTGTAGTCATAAAATTCGCTGCTGGCGACGACTTCGCCGACGGCGGAGGCGATGGGTTCGTCATTGCCCAGCACGGCGCACTCAAGCTCGCGACAGTCGATGCCGCGCTCGATGACGATCTTGCGGTCGTATTCCGCCGCGACGTTGAGAGCGTGTTCCAGTTCGCCGCGATCATGCGCCTTGTTGACGCCGACGCTCGATCCCAGGTTGGCCGGTTTGATGAAGGTGGGATAGCCCAGGCGCTGCTCGATCTCGTCCATGATCGTATCCGGCGCGCGTTCCCACGCGCCGCGCCGGTAGACGAGGTAGTCCACGATGGGCAGGCCAACCGAGCGAAAGAGCATCTTCATCTTCTCTTTGTCCATGCCCAGCGCCGATCCCAGCACGCCCGCGCCCACATAGGGTACGTTTGCCATTTCCAGCAAGCCCTGTAGCGCGCCATCTTCGCCATACGTGCCGTGCAGCACGGGCAGAATCACATCTATTGCGCCATTGTCGCGCAG
>DATLSW010000113.1:0-8876 GCA_035533955.1 Ktedonobacteraceae bacterium
ACATAGGTAATATTTTCGCTCACCTTGCATGTAGGCGCTGTCTGCGGTATACTGCATGGCGGAAGAACCTCGTCTCGCTATTGTGGTAGAGCCGTGATGTGAATACGAGCGGCAAAGCCTTCGATAAAAAACTGAAACCTGAATAACTGGGGCGTGCCAGGATGCCACCTGGCAGCCCTTCATGTTGTTCGCTCTATTTCCTGGAAGGTAGAGGAGTAAATGAGCATGTCGTCAAATTCCGAGTCGATACGGCTGGAAGACTGGATTCGTGATATTCCAGATTTTCCGCAGCCCGGCGTCCTGTTCAAGGATATTACGCCGTTATTGCAAAATCCCGCCGCGTTTCGTGTGGCTCTCGATCGTCTGGCCGCTCACTATGCCGGGGCCGGTATCGAAGCGGTGGTTGGAGTGGAATCGCGCGGCTTTATTTTTGGCGCGCCGCTGGCCTATCTGCTCAATTGTGGCTTTGTGCCGGTACGCAAGTTTGGCAAGCTGCCCGCGCAGACCGAAACCGTCGAGTATGCTCTTGAATACGGCACCAACATTGTCGAAATTCACACGGACGCCGTCCAGCCTGGGCAGCGCGTCCTCATCGTCGATGATCTGCTGGCGACGGGAGGCACGGTCTTCGCGGCGTTAGAACTGGTGGAACGCCTGGGCGCCCATGTTGCGGGCATCGCCTTCCTCGTGGAATTGACGTTCCTTGAGGGCCGCGAACGCCTCAAAGGCCACGATGTTTTTGCTGTGATCAAATATTAAATACACTGGACGCGGCAGTAAAGCTGCCGCGTCCAGTGTATTTAATATTTGATCACTTTTCATTCCACCCGATCCATGTCGTTTTTCCCGCGAACGGCGCGGGGCGGCGTTCCAGTTTCGGGATGGCGGGGAAGCCGAGATAGACGAAGGCGACGATATGATCCTCGGCGTCAATGCCGAGCCAGTGTTTGACGCGCGGATCAGCGGCGGCGTCGCCTGTGCGCCACATGGCAGCCAGTCCCATTTCTTCGGCGGTAAGCAGCATATTCTGTACGGCGGCGGCTGTCGCTTCGATATTCTCGATTGCCAGAATCTTTGGCTGCGTGGGATGTTCCGCCACAACAACGATGACGACAGGAGAGCGCAGCAGTTTGTTGCGTTCTTTATTGATGAGAGGCTGTGTTTTTTCCCGGTCGAGCGATCCGGCGGTTTTGTCTAAACGCTCGGTCAGAGATGCAGCCATGACCGCACCGAGTTCGGCGCGCGCCTGATCTGCCAGCACGATGAAACGCCAGGGCTGCACATTATGGTGATTGGGCGCGTGCGTCGCCGCTTCCAGGAGATGTTCAATCTGCTGGCGTGTTGGGCGCGCATCGGTCATTTTGCCGATGCTGCGCCTTTTTTTGATAGTCTCGAAAACGCTCACGCTGTTTTCTCCGGTATCGTCGGCTGCTTGCCTTGCGACAATAAATTGCCCTCGATGCCCAACGACGGCAGCAGTTGCGCTTGCGCCTGCGTCGTGATCGGCAGCCCCCACAACTTGATGAAGCCAAGTGCGGCGTTGTGGTCGAATTGATCGCCGCTGTCATAGGTCGCCAATCCGAGGCTGTAGAGCGAATGCTCCGATTTGCGCCCAACGACTATACAATGCCCGTGCGAGAGCTTCACGCGCGCAACGCCGCTCACGAAGCGCTGCGTGCTTTGCACATAGGCGGCCAGGTCTTGATGCAGCGCGCTGTACCACTGCCCATTGTAGATCAGCCGGGCATACTCGGCGGCGACGATTTCTTTGAAGCGCAGTTGATCGCGGCTCAGCGTCAGGCTTTCCAGCGCTTTGTGGGCAGTGTGCAGCGTGATGGCAGCCGGAGCCTCGTAGATCTCGCGCGATTTGATACCCACTAACCGGTCTTCGATGTGATCGACGCGCCCGATGCCATGCGCGCCCGCCAGTTTGTTGAGCGTCTCAATCAAGGCCACGCCTTCCATCTCTTCGCCGTTCAAGGCGACGGGAATGCCGTATCGGAAGGTGATTTCGACGTAAGCGGATTGGGCTGGCGCGGCGTCGGGACTGGCCGTCCAGGCGTAGACATCGGCGGGTGGCTCGGCCCACGGATCTTCCAGCACGCCGCACTCGATGCTGCGCCCCCACAGGTTTTGATCGACTGAATATGGGCTGGCGCTGGTGGCCTGCACAGGGATGTGGTTTGCTTGCGCGTAAGCGATCTCGTTATCCCTGGTCATGCTCCACTCGCGCACAGGGGCGATGATCTTGAGATCGGGAGCCAGCGTGTTGATGGAGACGTCGAAGCGCACCTGGTCATTGCCCTTGCCTGTGCAGCCGTGGGCGACGGCGACCGCTCCCTCGGCCCGTGCCACCTCGACCAGCAGACGCGCGATCAATGGGCGCGCGATGGCCGTTGCCAGGGGGTATTCTCCCTGGTAGATCGCGCCCGCTTGCAGGGCCGGCCATACAAAGTAGCGCACAAAATTGTCGCGCCCATCGACGATCAACGCCTTGAGCGCGCCGATCTGCTCCGCGCGCGCGGCAATCGATGGCAGGTCGCGCTCATTACCGACGTCGATAGTGACGGTAATCACTTCCAGGTCATATTTTTCTTTGATCCAGCGAATGGCGACGGACGTGTCCAGCCCGCCCGAATATGCCAGTACGACAGTTGACATGTGTTATTGCTCCTCTATCAATTTCTGAATGGTCTGTATAAATGTTTCCCGGCGCGTTTCCCAGATTGCCTCAACCTGCGCAAGCTGATCTCCAACGGACGATAGGCCCAGGTTGCCCGGCCCGCCGAGATGGCTGCGCGCCGCGAGACGCTGCACGAGTTGCTCCTGGCTTTCGACAGGCGGCGTCTGCCCGCGATCAAGCTGGGCCGTGACTTCGACGCCGACGATGCGATAGGCGTCGCGGAACGGTAAATTCGCGGCGCTGGACAGTTCATAGGCCCGGTCAGTTGCGAATAGCTCAAAGGTGCAGGCGGCGATCAGTCGCTCGCTGTTCACGTTGAGCGCGCCAACGACGATCTCGCACATCTCCAGGCTGTCCTGCGCGATGTCGATGGCTTCCATGAACGGGTGTTTCGTCTCTTGATAGTCCATGTTGTAGCCGGAGGGTAAACCTGTCACGATGCCGAGAATCTGTTGTTGTAGCGCCAGCATGGTCTGGGCGCGGGCGCGCACCAGTTCCATCACGCCCAGGTTGCGCTTTTGCGGCATGATGCTGCTGCCACTCGCCAGTTCCTGCGGAACCTGGAAGAAGCCATATTCGCTGGTTGTGAACAGCAGCATGTCCTGGGCCAGCTTGCTCAGGTCGAGCATGATCTGTGCCAGCGCCTGCACGATGGCCGCTTCGATTTTGCCGCGGCTGTTTTGCACGGTAATGACGTTGTGCTGCACGCGCGCGAAGCCAAGCAGGTCGGCGGTATACTGCCGGTCGATGGGTACAGGCACGCCGTAGCCCGCCGCCGATCCCAGCGGACACTGGTCGTTGAGTCGATACGCTGCCGCGAGCAACTGTTCGTCGTCCAGCAGCGACTCGGCAAAGCTGGCCGCCCACAGGCCGACGGACGAGAGCATCCCGCGCTGCATGTGCGTATAGCCCGGCATGGGGATGTCAGCGTGCGCTCCGGCAAACGCCAGCAGCGCCGCGCACAACTGGCTCAGCTTATTGGCGACGTCATGTAACTGCTCTTTCGCGTAGAGGCGCAGATCGACGAGAACCTGGTCATTGCGCGAGCGCGCCATGTGGATTTTCTTGCCCGCTGCGCCCGCTGTCGCTGACAGGTAATTCTCGATGCTGGTATGCACGTCCTCGTCGGACGGCGCGATCGCGAATTCGTGATTCTCTTCAAGTTTTAGAATGTCGCGCAGCGCCTTGTGCAGCGCGTGGTGTTCGCTTTCGCTGAGGACGCCAATCTTGCGCAGCATGGCGGCGTGCGCCAGCGATCCCCACACGTCATGGCGAACGAGACGCGCGTCGAGGGCGCTGTTCTGCGCCGCTTCAAAGCGTCCCACCCGTTCATTCACCTCGTAGCCCTTTTGCCACAACTTAGTCATGATACAATCTCCTTCGATGAGATGGGTTGTGGAAGGAGCAGCAATAAAAAAATCTCGCCCCTTCCGATTATCGAAGAAGGGACGAGAGTGTAGGAGCTACTCATATGTTGCTCGCAAGGATGTCAAGGGTATAGCCGCTTGCATCCCAGGTACACGCCCGTGGTGCCACCCTGTTTGTCCTTCTCCACGAGAAAGACCGCTTATTCTGGTGATTGTGCTGCGCGGGAACCGCCCGCCTGATCCTACTTGCCCGTATCGGGCTTTCTTCGGCCAGCCGCTCGCGAGGGCGTTCCGAAGGGGCGTGTCCATTCCGCACTTCCACTCTGTTGCGGATCGCTGTTGGCCGCCGACCTCGTACTCTGTTCGCTCAACGCGGGTCAGACTTTGTATGGTTTGTCTGTATGTAAGATAGCAGGTGTGGGGGGAAATGTCAATCAGTGATCATGTGAGGGTCTCTATCCTTGCGAAGGAAAAGCGCCGAAAGGACGGAGATCCTTACAGCAAAAATTTCTTAACAGAGCCTATTAAGATTTTGCTGACAGTGTTTTTAGGTGTCCAGCCCACTGGTATGCTTGCACTGCTTCTTCGATTTTCCCCATCATACACAGTGCATTTCCAATATTCTCGTGAAATAAAGGTTCTTTTACATCAAAGGTAGCAGCTTGTGCATAAGCAATGAACGCCTCGTCGTATCGTTTGAGTCTCATTAGTGCATTACCCCTTCCATTAAGTGCATCAGGATTGTTTGATGCAAGGCGAATAGCACTTTCAAAAGTATTGAGTGCTTCATTATAACGTTCAAGCTGACAGAGCGTGTTTCCTTTGTCTATATAAGCATTTGTTAATATAGGATCAATTTGAATAGCTGTATCAAATGCCTCAAAAGCTTCCCTATATCTCCGTAGTTTGGAAAGTATTTTTCCTTTGATTGCCCATGCTTTTGCATATCTGGAATCACAAATTAAACCTTTCTCGATAGCTAATAGGCCATTTTGGGGATCGTTCAATATAAGCAACACTTCTCCCATGCCACAGTATGTATCTGCGTAGCCAGGATTAAGCTGGACAGCTTGTTTAAAAGATTCCAGGGCATCCCGATACTGTTTGAGTTTTAGATATAGACCTCCTTGATTATGGTAGGTAAGAGCAAACTTAGGATTAATCCTAAGAGCCTGCTGATAAGCTTCAGATGCCTCATTATAACGTCCAAGTTGGCAAAGAGCATTACCTTTATTATTGTATATTTCGGGAGTGGGGTTTATTTGAATAGCTGCGTTTAATGAAACAATAGCATCTTCATAGCGACCAAGATTAAAAAGTGCAAGACTTCTATTTAGCCATATTTCTGTATGGCTTGGATCAATCACAATCGCCCTATTATATGCCTCAAAAGCCTCTAATTGTTGATTAAGCCCCATATGAGCATTACCTTTATTGAACCAAGCAGATGTATGTTTAGAATTGATCTGAATAGCTTGCTCGAATGCTATCAATGCTGCTTGATAATTTCCTGTTTGTTGTAAAGCAATCCCTTTTTTATCGAAAGTATCAGCAAGATCATAATTGAGTTCAGACAATTCTTGCATATTATCAAGAAGGTCGTCATCGTCTGACCAATAGTCGATGTCATCGGGAAAGTCATCATCATCTGATAAGTTCTCGGTATCATCGATATTATCCTCACAACTCTTTATCCTATTCGTAAAATTATCTTCCCCACTATTATCGAGTTCTTTGGCTTTCATATATGCAAATTTAGCCTCTTCTCGTCTTCCAAAGTGTTTTAGCAAATCTCCTCTGTAGGCCCAGACAAAGCTATCATTGACGCCAAGTTGGATAGCCCGTTCAAAAGCTTCTAATGCTTCTTTATACTGTCCGAGATCATTAAGAGCTACCCCCTTACAAAAATATGCAACTCCCAAATGAGGCTCCTCTCGTAGAGCATCGTCGCAGGCTGCAATGATCTTTTTTTTGTCTCCTGGAAAAGCATTAGCTATAGCAATAAACTCATACATCCAGTCTTCTTTTGTTTTTTTGAACGAGCCAGGAGTTGGAGTAAGTAAGGCAGCGACGAAGCTCAAAACATCGGGGAAACGTTCTGTGCGTTGTTTCGCCATAGCCTTCAAAATGGCTTTCTCAATGTGTCCAGGTAGCAGAGGATTAATTAGGCGTGGTGGGATCGGCTGTTCCATTAAACATCTGGTTATAAGTGCTGCTGGAGTGGAAGCTACAAACGGCATATGCCCCGTGAACAACTCATATGCGATACATCCTAATGCATACTGATCACTTTCTTTGCTGACCATCTCATGAAATTGTTCTGGAGCCATATAAGCCATGGTTCCTGTTGCAGATGTTTGTTTTATGCTTGATGCGGCCAAAGTAGTAGCAAGGCCAAAATCAGCGATTAGAACTATTCCAGCATCATTAAAAAGGATATTTTCCGGTTTAAGATCGCGATGGACAATATTTTGTTGATGAGCATATTGGAGTGCCTCTCCTATTTGTGATAGAATCGTTATTGATACGTCAATTGGTAGTGGTTGTGAAGGGCGTTGTTGCAAAAGGTTCCGGAGAGATCCCTTTGAGGCATACTCTGTAACAAGGTAAGGGATTCCTTCATACAAACCTACATCAATAACGGGCAAAATATGGGAATGTTTGAGCTTTTCGAGAAATTGAGCCTCCTGGAGGAATCTTACGCACTCTTCGGTGGAATTAAGGTACATTGAGTGCATTAGTTTGATGGCAACAACGCGGTTAGCAAGAATGGCGTGCTGTGCGAGATATACATGTCCAAATGCACCGCTGGCTAGTTGGGCAACAATAAGATAATTACCAATGAAAATATTCTCTTCATTTGGCATGGCGTTGTATTTCCCCCTAATATCTGTAGTGGTCCCACTATAGCAAAACTGAGGTCAGGTAGTCAATAGATATGACTCAGTAATTATCTATATAACTCTTGAAATCAACCTTTGAGTCCATCCACGATTGCTGCGGCCATATCCAGGCCCAGGCGCAAGCCTCGTCCGTTGATATCGCCTGAGGGATTGTAGACGGCAATGGTTGCCACGCCTATCGGCACTGCCTGTACTGCGGCTTTCACCGATGCTAGCAAAATTTCGCGTGGCGGCCAGTATGGCGCTGGCGTAAGGCTGCCTGGAAGTTCTTCTGGCCCTGCTACGTCCAGATCAATATGGAGGTACCAGCCAGGAGCTTCGTTCGCTCGTTGATGCAGTGCTGTTTGCACTTGCTGCGCCGCGTTTTGCTGCAGCATATCTTGCGCCTCTAGCCAGAAAATAGGATGGCTATGCAGCGCCTCGATCTCAGCCGGATCGAGATCGCTGGCGCCAATCAGCGCCGCCGCTTCTGAGCGTACCGGATGCACTAATCCTGCTGCCAGGCGCCAATCGCTGAGATCCCAACCTAAAGCCACCGCGTAAGGCATTCCGCCCCAAAGTCCGGTGGTTGATGTCTCCATGGTATTCATGTCGCCGTGAGCATCGAACCATACGATCCCTGCTGCTCCTTTTGCCTGTGCCAGCCCCCCAATGGGACCAACTGCATGGGTGCAATCTCCTGCCAGCACCAGCACAAAATCTCCCTTACTCAGTGCAGTGAAAACAGCCGTGGCAGTTCTCCGCGCGATATTACCCAGGTTGGTTACAGTATCCCGCGTGCGTTCTGCCCTGGGTAACTCGATCCAGACCGGCTCCGAAACGGTGAAACCCTGTTCCTGTATCTGCTGCGCTAACCCATGATCCAGAAACGCCTTCGGCCCCATTGCATTTCCCCAGCGCGCAACATCTGTCTGGTAAGGCACGCAGACAAGCGAAATATTCATAGCAATTGTTCCTCCAGTGGTTGTTTGGCAAACCCTCTGCAAAAAGTGTAACATACGGAAGAAGACAGAACAAGGCAAGTTCAAGCTATCTCTCGCACGAAGAGACAATCAACGGCTCCAAATAATAGTTCTGGCCCGCTTGCCCTCACGCTGGAGATGACACCGTCGGTGTCTTCTTCAAAGATTACCTGGATTGGTATCGATGCAACGGTGAACTCATTGCGCGAGCGCGGAATGAGCCTGGTTCTCTGCCAAACCTGCGGCATACCATCTACGATGAGATGGTCATTTTCGATCTGCACGAGACAGCTTTGTTGGCCTTCGCTGTTCTCGAAGTGGCATATTCCAGCAAAGCGTTTTAGGGATGAGAGCGGAATATTTGCTTCTTCCGCCGCGGGGAGGTCAAGGAAGTCTAAGGCATTCTGCTCGTATGTATGCCAGTCTCTCGCCGAATTTTCCAGAGCCAGTTTGGAGGCATCGAAATGGGAGAACGCGGCCTCAACGAGGACGCGGAAGTCTTTCCAATACTTCACCATGCCATCAAATCCCTGGAGTCCTCGTTGTTGCCCATAGGTCGAAAGGGTTGCCTGAGCGATGAGCCGAGATCGTGTTTCATCGCCTCTGCGCGCGCAAATTTTCTCAAGCGCCTGTGCAGTATCCTGCTGATACAGATAGATGAGGCAGGGATGGATGGGCTGGATGATCTGTTCAATCTGAGAGAGATAGGATTGGATCTCCTCAGCCGGAATATCCAGCGGGAACAGGCTCCAGGTAAGATAGCCAAACAAACACCCGTCGAGGATCGCCACCGCCTCCGAGGACTGGAGTTTTTGGGCGAATGCTTGCCATTTCTCCAGCGCGGCAGCCATGACCTCGCGGTAGCGCCCGCTAGATAGGGCGTCGATGGTGTGCAGCAAGGATGCTTGATCATGGAAGACGTAGAGTGGATGATCTTTTTCTTCCTCGTACCACCATTGAC
>DATLSW010000114.1:0-3533 GCA_035533955.1 Ktedonobacteraceae bacterium
CTGCTCTTTATTTTGGTAGTGATTTCATCTTGCGGAAAGAACGGCGTTGCCACCACGGCCAGCAGCCCGTTCAGTAACATACCGAGGGGAACGGGTACGACGCCGGAGCCGGGTACGGACGGCAAACCGCTGCCCTATCCCTATGGACACTCCGAATCAATGGTTGCCAGCAATGGCGTCGATTTCGTCGGCTCCGACAATGGCAGACTCTACGCGCTCAATGGCGCAGACGGCAGCATTCTCTGGCAGTATGACGCGGGCCAGCCTGTCACTGTCGCCGCCGTCGTCAACGGCACGGTGTATGCCTATGCCAATAAAAGCAGCAGCGCCGTTGCCTACGCACTCAATGCCAGCAGCGGCCAGGTCATCTGGCAGTATCGCGTCGGCGACTATGTTTCCCAGGCCATCGTAGATAGCGGCATCGTCTACATCTCTAGCGCCGCGACAGGAAATAATGCTGTACTCTACGCGCTGCAAGCGGCCAATGGCGCGCTGCTCTGGCGCTATAACGCGCATACCGCAAATCCAGGGTTGCTCGCGGCCAGCGGTGGTATGGTGTATTGCGCCGCGATATCAGCTTTCGATCCCAATTTTACTGAATATATCAGCGCGCTGCGAGCCAGCGACGGGCATCTTCTCTGGCGTCTGCGCACGGCATCGTCTGATGGGCCAGCCTTTGGCATTTCCGCGCCGGCTGATAGCATTGTCTATATCAGCGCCAATGCCGGGGCTGTTTACGCTGTGCGCGTCAGCGACGGCGCGCTGCTCTGGCATGTCGCGCGCGTGCCGGGACCCGGCAGCCCTCCTGTTCCTGCCTCTGTCGCGCCACTCGTGAGCAACGGCGTTGTCTATGTGACCGGCAAACAGGAAGCAGGCGGGGGAATGCAAACGCTGGATGCGCTGCGCGCGAGCGACGGCACGCAGATCTGGAGCAAGCCAGTCAACAGCGGCCCCGGCCCATTAGCGGCGCAGCCACTGCTCGTGAACGGCGTCCTCTACCTGGATAATGCTGATGGAGTCACCGCGCTGCGCGCTTCAGACGGCGCGGCGCTCTGGCAAAATCAGGGTAATGCTGCTGCTGGCCCGATGATCGCGCTCAACGGGCTACTCTATGTCAATAGCTGGGATGGTGTGTTCGTCGTACACGCGAGCGATGGCGCATTGCTGTGGAAACAGAACATCCCGAATCACAACACAGAGATGTCCGGCCTCACGCCGGAGACGGTTGCGGGAACTATTGTCTACGTCGCATCTGAAGATGGCGTAGTGGAGGCGTTCGCCGCCAGTAATGGGCATTTGCTGTGGCGCTATGCTATCCAGGAGAAAGGCGTACCCACCGGCATAGTCGATAACGCGTTCATTACCTTTACGAACGCGACATCCTACCAGCAGGCGCTCAGGATGATCACTGACCTGGGGCTGCAAACCTCGAATACGTGTGCCTTCGCCTGGAAACCGCAAACCACTGGCGACTACTTTTCCACGTCTCATGCGCTCTTTGTCGTTTCATCGGTGGGCGCGGCTCCACTCTGGCTCTATCGCCTGAAAGCCAGTCCGAACGTGGCGTCAGTTAATGTGGATACTATCATGAGCTGCCCAATGGAACAGGCAAATCAGCAGCCCTCGTACATCGCGCCGGGCCAGGTCGGAACGTATGTGCGCGTCACTTTCTCCAGCGCGAATTATGACGCTGCGCTCAACGCGATCAACAACCTGGGCTTTCGCCTGGCGAATCCCTGCTACGATCAGGCGCGGGCGCGCGGCAAGAAGCCAACCTGGAGTCTCGTGGGACAGGAAACCACTTTTGCGCAGACGCGGAGCCTGCTGCTGGCGACGACACGCGCGAACGCGACGACATGGCGCGGTCAGTTGCAAGCGTTGTCGGGCGTGACGAAAGTGGACGCGCCATTCTACAGCAGTTGTTGATCTGCCCGGTTGAACGATAGTCGCTACCCGGCATGGGCGCGATCAATCGGTCCCTACTGGCGCAATGATCACCATTCACGGCCACCATCGGGCATGTCATTCTGAGTGAAGCGAAGAATCTCTGTGCGGCGAGGGAGATTCTTCGCTTCACTCAGAATGACATACCTATACCAATCTTGGTCGTTCATTTTCATAATGCCGCCGCCACACCGTTCCTACGGATTTGACATTATATGTTTTTTACCGCAGCGCCGAAATCTCGACAGGAACAATGGGCTTGAGATTGGCCTCGATCGCGGCCCGGTGGGCTTCGAGGAAAGGCGGGAGCGAAAGCCGCTCGCCCAGGTGATCAACATCCTCGTCGGTGGCGAAACCGGGGCCGTCCGTAGCGATCTCGAACAGCACGCCGCCCGGTTCGCGAAAGTAGATCGAACGGAAGTAGAAACGGTCGATCACCGGCGTCACCGTTGAGTTGACTTCGCCAATGCGCTCGCGCCACAGGCGATGTTCTTCCTCGTCAGGCGTGCGGAAGGCGACATGATGCACGCCACCGATGCCGACAAAGCGATGAAATGGCAAGGTCGGATCAATCTCTATATGGACTTCTGTGCCAGCGCCGCCGGGGCCGACCTCGAACACGGTCACGGTCGTTAGCTCCGGGGTCTTGTACTCGCCGGTGCGTCGGAAGCCCAGCGTCTCCGTCAGGAAATGCGCCGAACGTTCGAGGTTGCGCTCGGTGAGCCGCACGGCGTAGAAGCCATGAATCATCAGCGCAAGCGGGATGGGACTCTTGCTCCAGGGCGTAATTGTCAGCTTCCCACCGTCATCGACCAGCTCGAGACGCTGCCCTTCGGGGTCGCGGAACGGCAGCACGAGCTGTTCCTCCGCGCCGCGCTTTTGTAGTTCGTCATGCTCAACGCCGAGATCATCGAAGCGTTTCAGCCACCAGTCAAGCGCGTCAGCGCCGGTGACACCAAACGAGATACGTGAAATTGTGCTGACGCCGGGTCTATGCTGACCGGCAGCGGGCCAGTCAAAGAACGTCAGGTCCGTGCCTGGATTGCCCAGTTCGTCGCCATAGAAGAGGTGATAGGCCGAAACGTCGTCCTGATTCACCGTCTTCTTCGTCAAACGCATCCCCAGGACTTGCGTATAAAACGCGACATTGCGCGACGCATTGCCGGTGACGGCGGTAATGTGATGAATGCCGCCTAACTGCATCATTGTGTTCTCCTTGTATCATGTACGGACGCATTGCACCCGCGTGAATTATAGGTTCAATTTCCTACAGGTGATAACTCTTTTGACCGGGACGAATATTCCCCAGGGGTTCAAGCCTCTACCGCGTTATCTGTAGACCATCGTCTTGAGCAGGTGATCGAGCGTGGTGGTGGGATCAGTGCAAAGGCCGGTGTGGACATGCGAGGTCTGGATGATTGTGCTGCGCGGAGACACGAGCCAGTGAAACCGCTCGGACTGCGACATCTGCCCCAATGAGCCTGCTTGCGGTCCGCCCTCGCAGATACGCGCGATGTTGTCGAGTTGCTGCTGTAGCGCGGCCATGTCGAGATCGGGGTCCAATGCCAGGGCGCGCGCCTCGTCCAGGT
>DATLSW010000115.1:0-6729 GCA_035533955.1 Ktedonobacteraceae bacterium
CGCCCCTACTGTGTCCTGGTCGTCGTTTTGACAACGGGCGGGGCAAGCCCGCGCCCCTACTGTGTCCTGGTCGTCGTTTTGACAACGGGCGGGGCAAGCCCGCGCCCCTACTGTGTCCTGGTCGTCGTTTTGACAGCGGGCGGGGCAAGCCCGCGCCCCTACTGTGTCCTGGTCGTCGTTTAGTGACGCTGTAGCAGCGCGTTGGCGGCTTCGACGATATGGCGGGCGCTGATACCGGCATCGTCCAGCAGTTCGGCAGGCGTGCCGGAGCCTGGCATCGATTGCACACCGAGTTTGACGACCTGCGGCAGTGAACCATCACTCTGACTAAAGACTTCCAACACGGCCTCGCCGAGTCCGCCTTCCGGCCAATGATCCTCGACGACGAGCAGTTTGTTGCCAGCCTCTTGCGCCGCTGTCAATAACGTCTCCTCGTCCATCGGCTTCACGGAATACGCGTCGATCACGCGCACCAGCACGCGCTCGCTCTTGAGCTGATCGTAGGCTTTCAGAGCCTCGAAGACGGTGATCCCGGCAGCCACAATGGTGAGCCGGTCGTTCTCCGACTGGCGCAGCACCCGGCTGCCGCCGACGGTAAATGTATCATCCGCGCTATACAGCACAGGCGTCTTCTCGCGTGTGGTGCGCATATAGACAATGCCGCCATGATCGGCCATCTGCGCCGTCAACTGCGCCGTTTGATTGGCATCGCACGGATAGAGGACGGTGCTGCCGTAGACCGCTCGCATCATCGCCAGGTCTTCAAGCGCCATCTGCGACGGGCCATCCTCGCCAATCGAGACGCCCGCGTGAGAACCGACGAGGCGAATGTTGGCGCGGGAGATCGCCGCCATACGAATGAAATCATAGGCGCGCGAGAAGAACGCAGCGAAGGTCGAGGCAAAGGGGATTTTGCCGCGCACACTCATCCCAACTGCCGTCGAGATCAACTGTTGCTCCGCGATAAATTGCTCAAAGAAGCGATCGGGATAAGCCTTCGCGAACTCGTCGGCGTAGGTCGAGTTGCTCACTTCGCCATCCATCGCAACAACGTCAGGATTGGCCGCGCCGAGCGCCTTTAGCGCGTCGCCATAGGCTTTGCGAGTGGCGACGGAGTCATCAGAAGCATAACGCGGCAGCTCGATTGGCTTCTTTGCTGGCTCCTGGGCAGGCTGCAGGTCTTCGGGCTTTTGCACCGGGAACGTCTTGCTGCGGGCAGGATGCAGTTCTTGAATCGCCTGCGCTTCCTGATCTTTGTTCATCGCCTTGCCGTGCCAGCCATTGACGTTTTCCACGAACGAAACGCCTTTGCCCTTGATGGTTTTGGCAACGATGAGCGTTGGCTGGCCGTTGGGCTGAATGGCCTGCGCGTATGCCTGGGTGATGTCATCATAATTATGGCCGTCAACGACGATGGTACGCCAGCCGAAGGCGGTGGCTCGCTCAGCATAAAGGACCGTATTCCAGCCATGCATCGTTTCACCGCGCTGGCCGAGGCGGTTGCAGTCGAGAATAGCAACCAGGTTATCCAGTTTGTAGAATGAAGCGTGATCGAAGGCTTCCCAGATCGAGCCTTCGGCCATTTCGCTATCGCCAAGCAGCACCCAGACGTGATAGGGCAGCTTGTCGAGATACTTTCCTGCCAGCGCAATGCCGACGCCGATGGGCAAACCCTGGCCCAACGAGCCGGTCGCCACATCCACCCACGGCAATACGGGTGTGGGATGTCCTTCCAGGCGACTGCCAAATTTGCGCAGAGTCAGCAATTCCTCGTCGGTGATGGCTCCCGCCGCTTTGTACATCGAGTAGAGCAGTGGCGCGGCATGGCCTTTTGAGAAAATGAGGTGATCGTTGTTGGGTAGTTTGGGATGGTCAAAGTCATAGCGCAGATAGCTGTTCATCAGGACGGCCATCAAATCAGCCGCCGACATGGAAGATGTCGGATGCCCGGAACCGGCGGCGGTAGTAGAGCGAATGCTGTCCACACGCAGTTGCTGCGCGAGTTCCGTCCACTGTTGGACCTGTGATTGTGTTTCTGTCGTAGTCATATTTTCTCCTCTTGCAATCAGAGTTTTTGTTTGTCCTCTCTAGTGAGTACGATTTCATTGTAGAATATGTGACAGGCAAAGGGCAAGCCATAGGTTTTTTGGCACACACAAGGGCGACCTAACTAACGCCAGGGCGACCGCGAGGGTCGCCCCTACCCTATTGAGGATTGAGCATGGAATTGATCATTTTCATTGGATTACAAGCATCTGGTAAAAGCACATTTTATCGCACGCATTTTGCCGATACGCACGAGTATGTAAGCAAAGACCTGTTACCCAATAACAAGAAAAATGAGCAACAAATGGCGCGTATCATAGACGCTTTGCGGGCGCAGCGTTCCATTGTTGTCGATAACACAAACCCGACGCTCGCAGATAGAGCGGCGCTGATTGCGCTGGGCCGCACATATGGCGCTGAGATCGTCGGCCATTTTTTTGAAGCTCCCACGAAGCAATGCGTCGAACGGAACAGGCAGCGCGAGGGCAAAGCGCGCGTACCTGATAAGGCTATTTACATTACCGCGAGCCGCCTGACGCAACCAACCTATGCCGAAGGGTTTGATCGGCTATACACAGTGGCAATCGCGGGCAATAACGAGTTCAAGGTACGCGAATGGGCAAAGGATACGATCAATCCGCCGTAATGATCACCTTCAGCGCGTCCCCCGGTTGCGCTACCATTTGAAACGCCTGCGCGGCATCCTGTAAGGCGAAACGATGCGTGATGATCGTCTCCGGCTGGATACGACCGGCGCGCAGCAGGTCAAGCGCGAGGCGGGTTTCATAAGGGCCAGCCGAATAGGTGGTGCGCAGCGTGATTTCCTGGAAAAAGAAATGGTTGGGAGAGATGGGTAATTCCGCCGTTGGCCGTGATGGAGCGAAGAGCAAGACTGTGCCACCGCCGCCACAGAGATCGATACCCTGCCGCATGGCGCTGATGCTCGATGGCGTGACGATGACGATATCGGGCTTGCGCCCATCGTTGAGAGCAACAACCTGCTCAAGCAGCGGAGCGGATTGCGGATCGAGAGCGTGATCAACGCCTACATCAATGGCGCGCTGGCGGCGATAGGCAATGGGATCGGCAATCATGACGCGGCCCGCGCCGCGCTGCCGGGCCAACAGCGACAGCAGGAGACCATTGCTGCCCGCGCCCAGCACCAGGACGCTGTCGCCAGGCTGCATGGCAGCGCGATCAATACCGCGCACGCAACAACCCAGCGGCTCGATCAGCGTGGCAGTCGCAAACGAGAGATCGTCTGGAATGGGCAAAACGTCGAGCTGCACGTTAAGCGCCGGGACGCGGATATATTCGGCGAGGCCGCCGGGATCGAGGCGCGTGGCGCGGAAGGTGAGACATTGCGAATACGAGCCGCGCTGGCAGAAGTGGCAGACCATGCAGGGAACGTGGTGATGAACAAAGACGCGCTGGCCGACCGCGAATTGCCGCACGCCCTCGCCTACGACAGCGACGACGCCTACCGGCTCGTGGCCGGGATAGAGCGGCGCGCGCGGCTGCATGTACCATTCCATGACATCGCTGGCGCAGATACCGCAGGCACGCAATTGCACCAGCAATTCGCCCGGCCCGACGTGTGGCACAGGCCGTTCGACCAGGCGGATATCATTGTTAGCGTGGTATTCGACGGCAAGCATAGTCTTCACCTCCTGGCAGGCACGATACACAAAAAGCCGCAAGGCTCAGCGCCGATGGCAACAAACTGGTGTATCTCATCGCCTGGGATGTAGACCACGTCGCCCGCGCCTATCTCGTGCTGCTCGTCGCCCAGAAGCAGGCGCGCTCGGCCATGCAGGACGTAGACGCCGTGATCGTGCGCGTGCTGATCGAATGAGGTGTGGCCGCCGGGCTGCACGGCAAAATAGCGCAAGTGAAAATGCGGCGCGTGTTCGTCGGGGCCGATCAAGACCTGGCGCGTGGCGCTTTCCGCCGCGCTGTTATCCGGGCCATACGCGCGCAACGCAATGTCCTGCCAGCGCATCTCGCCGTCTTCCAACTTCTTGAAACGATGTATGATTCCCATCAATCTTCTCCAGATTATTCCACAAGCTCTCCGTCAGTAAAATTGTAACACACAAACAATGCCATTGATCCTTGCCCTCAGCAGTTTGTAGAGTAAAGAGAAATCAAATTTTAATTCTTTTTTTATTGTCAACAACCTTCTTGATATGCTATTCTAATCTTCAACCGCATAATCAGGGATATTCAGTCAGCGTTTTTGTAGCGCGCATATTTGTCAAAGAAGTTATGGTCGTCGTGGGGAGAGGTACACTATGTCCCAAAATCGGGAAACCGCGTCCGATAGGCTGGTCAGCATTATCCAGCTAATTCAGCTTGGACGACGAACCGGCACGTTAACGGCCCGTCGCGGCGAAGGCATAGTCCAGGAACAGGGATCGATTACCTTTCTCAAAGGGCAAATCACTCAGGCCAATGTTGGGCGGCGCAATGGAGCCGAGGCATTGAACACACTCAGCGCCTGGGGAAATTGTCGTTTTGTGTTCATTTCCGCTGAGGAAGCGGACAATGTGTCCTTTCCCCCGTTGCCGATAGCTCTCCCAGAACGAAGCGGCAGTACGGGGCCAATACCGCGTCAAGCGCCTTTACCTCCCTATCCGAGCCAGATCGCAGATTTGCCCGCTAACAACGGCCATACAAAAATGCCACAGAACGGCTCTGCCTACACGCCTATCGGCATACCATACCGCATTCGACCGCTTGATGCCGCGCTCCGCATGATCGAAAATCTGGGACTATCCCGCTCCCATCGCCGTCTACTGCTTTTGATTGACGGGCATCGTTCAGCGGTTGAACTGGGACGTTTAATAGGGAGAAACGAGCATGACATTGCTGGACTCTTGCGAGAATTAGTGCAGGCGGAGGTCATTCGACTTCCTGGGCCACATTCTTCCGCGCCTGTAAGGTAAGCGAGTATGCAGGTCAGCAAAGATGGATCAGGAAGAACTTGTGTTTTTCTTGAGCCGGCCTCCGGCTGGCAAGTGCGGCTCACTCACATTCTTAAAAACGCTGCGGTAATGAGGAACATGAAATAATTTCCCTGTCAGCACATCACGTTCGCTCGCGGTAAACAGCCGGAATGCCGCTACCGCCAGTAAAGCGCCGAGCGGAGGCGCAATACAGTACAGCCACTGATCAGTCCAGAACCAGGAAAGCAGCGCCGGGGCCAGACTGCGCGCGGGATTCAAACTCGTGCCAGAAATGGGAGCCTCTTGCCAGACCATAGTCGCTATCAACAGCCACGCCATCAGAGGCGTCCAGTGCATCAGGCGATGGCTGCTGACAAAAAGAAAGATCAGAAAAACCAGCAGAGCGGTTAAAGCCACCTCAGCAAGAAATACCAGCCAGAGTGGATAGCCCGCGCCCGGTAACGTCATGCCATTATGAACGCTGGCAGCATATCCACCCCAGATCAGCACGAGCAGCGTTTCTCCCAGGATCGC
Source organism: Ktedonobacteraceae bacterium (assembly GCA_035533955.1). GTDB lineage: Bacteria > Chloroflexota > Ktedonobacteria > Ktedonobacterales > Ktedonobacteraceae > CADDZH01. The sequence continues at coordinate 5,529 of DATLSW010000115.1, forward strand.
CCCTAGCAATTGACCGATGACGTAGCCAACCAGGTCATAGAAGCGCATTTTGCCCTGGACCCAGAACGCCAGCGAAACCGAGGGATTGATGTGCGCCCCGCTCAGCCGTCCAAGCGGAGAAATAGCCACCAGCGATCCGCTTCCGGCGAAGAGCAGGCCAGTAATCAGTAAGCGCGCGCTCCTGTCGGGTATCAATCGGCTGACCGGCAAACCTGTGCCAAAATCGAAGACAACCGCGCTCAGCCCTAGCAAGACGAGCCAAGCAGTTCCCAGGAGTTCCGCCCCATATTCGGGCCAGTGAAGTTGCCTGTACCATGCGTGATCTTCGATTTTTTGCATATCATGTTCTATCTTCTGCATATTTCCTCATATCCATATATTTCACTGTACGCGGCGAGGGTTTGCCAGTAACCCACTCATCGGATATACTGCGTACAACACAATTCATAACACACAGGTGCAAATTCATGGAAAACCAGAGCAATAAGCCGCCAAAAGCCATCGTCGTTCATAGCCCATTTTCAGGAAGATCTGCTCAACTTTCCCAGGCGCTCGACCTGCTGGATCAGGTTGGAGTTCAGATTATCGATGTGATCTCTATCTCCGATCTTGACCACCAACCGCTACAAGGAACGCTCTGGCAAGAACGCGGCGCGACAGTGGCTGTCGCCGCCGGAGGCGATGGATTGATCGGCGGCGTGATTACGCATATCGCGGAGAGCGACCTGCCGCTCGGTATTTTGCCGCTTGGCACTTCTAACGATATCGCGCGCTCGCTGGATATCCCGATCACCTTGCCGGAAGCGGCACAGGTAATCGCCACGGGAAAACAACAGAAAATGGATGTCGGCATTGCCCAACCAGCGGAGCAAGCTCCACACGCGGCCCAGGATGATCATCTCACCGCAAGGTCACACGGCTATTTTGCGCACGCACTGACCGTCGGATTGAACGTGCAATTCGCCAAAGTAGCAACGAACGTAGCCACGCGCCAGCGCTACGGCAGGCTGGCCTACTCAGTCGCGGCACTGGACGTTTGGGTACATCGAGAACCGCTCGACGTCGCGCTCACTTTCACCGGATTAGTCGGGCCAGACGGCAAGGCCATTCATGACGCCGAACAGCCGCCGACGTTGGACTGCCGCGCCCTCGAGGTCGCGGTGATCAATGCGCCGATCTTCGGAGGGCAGTGGCAAATATC
>DATLSW010000116.1:0-16190 GCA_035533955.1 Ktedonobacteraceae bacterium
GTCTGACATAAATGGGCCTCGACGGCCCATGATATACGCATTATCTACCTGTTTCAGGAGGAACTATTCCTATGAAAGCGGTGAAAACGCATGTGGGGCGCTGCGATACGTGCGGCGAGCCTGCTGCCTATAAACAAATCTTGTCCGGCGGGCGGCAATTTCTTTTTTGCGAGCAACATGTCCCCTTGCCCATTAGACGACAGGCCGAGGCGGCGGAAGCCGCCGAAAAAGGTAAAAAATAACTCAGGCTATCGGCAACTGGATAAAGAACGTGGAGCCGTCGCCGGGTATACCGGTGCTTTCAATCCAGACGCGGCCATGCATCGCCTCGACCAGGCGGCGCGAGATGTATAGTCCCAGCCCGGAACCGCGTACCGGGCTGTTTAAGTCTCGTTCGAGGCGTGTGAAACGCTCGAAGAGCTGTTCCTGGGCTTGCGGCGGGATGCCGTTGCCCCAATCCTTCACGCTGATGATAACGGCTGGCTGATTGCCGACCGGGAGCGCGCGCGCGGCGAAGGCGATGGGCGTGCGCCGCGGCGAATACTTGAGCGCGTTGGCGCTGATGTTGGTGAGAACCTGGCGCAGCCGCGCCTCGTCCGCCAGCGCCTTGAGTTCGCACGGCACATCGATGTGCGCCGTGCGCTGTTCCTGGCCCAACTGCGGCTCAATCAGGTTGATTACACTGTCGATGATTTCATGCACGGAAACCGGCTCCAGGTGCGTCAACTGCATCTGCGGATCGATTTCTAACTGGCTGGCATCCATCACATTCGCCAGCACGACCACCAGTTCGTCGCAACTGCGCCGGGCTTTTTGCAAGAAATCGCGGCGCTGCTCAAGAGGCAGCGTCTCATCGAATTGCGCCAGCAGTTCGATGTATCCCTGAACAGATGTTAATGGCGTGCGTAACTCGTGCGACGCTGTGATCATGAACTGGTCTTTCAGAGTATCAAGCTCCTGTAACTGCTGGTGCGCCGTTTGCAGCCGTTGATAGAGGAGCGCGTTGGTCAGCGCGACGGCGACCTGCTCGGCGAGGTCTTGTGTGTGCTGCAAATCGCCGACGCCGAGCGGCTTTTTCTCGCTGTTGTGCGCCGCTTGCGAGCGGGCCAGGATGAGTAGCCCCAGCACCCGTTCATTGGAAACGAGCGGCGCGAGGATGGCGCGCTGAACGGAGCGCTGTAGCAGTTTGTGGCGCAGCGTTGAGGGCGGGTAGAGCGCCAGCGCCCTGGTAGCAGGGAGAGTCGTTGGCGTGTCGTTATTGGCGCCGCGGATGGTGGGAGCGGGGAAGGTAAAGAGTTTGCGCCCGTTGAGGGCTGGGGTATCGACTTCCATAAGAGCCGGTTTCTGGAATGTGAGCGCCAGCGCTTCCTGGTCGTTGGGCAGAATGGGCGGCCATTCGTCCAGCGGCGCGCAGGGTTCCATGTTGGAAACGAAGGCCGAGAGCGGGCGCAGCAATTGCTTTCCATCGAAGCCATACAGCAAAGCGTAATCAGCCTGGAGGGCGTCAGCGCCCGCCGTGCAGATGAGTTGGTAAACCTCGCCGGGTTCGATGAGGGCGGCATTGAGGCGCGCGGCAATGTTCGCCATCGCTTTAGCGAATGTTTCCTGTTCAAGCGTTGTCTGGTACAGCCGCGTGTGTTCGATGATCGCGGCCACCTGACCTGTATAGGTTTTCGCGATAGCGTGAGCCGTCCGACTCAAGCCGTCAGGCGCGTAGCTGGAAAAGCCGATGCAGCCCTGTATCTTCTCGTGAAAAGTCAGCGGCACGAAGAATGTCGCGCCGACATGCTGATTCTTATGCCAGTCAGTAATCGCGGGCGGGAGCGAGAGTTGCTCTGCCTGCCAGGCGACTTCGAGTTCTTTCCCGGCCAGGATGGCATAGTTTGCCAGTGCATCATCCTGGAATTGCCAGGAGTCCATCGTCAAGGACGGGGCTGTGGTGGCTCGTACTACGAGGCGGGTCGGCGTCTCGTAGGGGTTGTCGTACTCGCTGATCAGCATGAGCATGGCCGCGTCGAAGCCGAGATCGGAAGCCGCGACAAACACAATATGTTGTAGTACGCCTTCCAGGTCGAGCATGTTGGAGAGTTCGGTGTTGGCGAGGCGCAGGCGTTCAGCATACTGCCGCAATTGTTCGCGCTCGCGTAAGAGAACCTCGTTTTCGCGGGTAGCCAGTAGATAGCGGATCACGATCAAGATCCCGACCAGGGCGGTGAGCAATACCATGAAGAACGTAATGTGCCGGTTGCCGCCAAGTCCTGGATAAAAATGACCGCCGAGTTCCGAATAGAGCAGGAGGATGAGCAGCGCGACAAAGGGAATATAGAGCAGAGCCTGACGCGGAAACATGCCGCGCGAAGCAGGCGGTTGGTTGCCTGAGAGGCTGTCATGCTCCGGCTGCGATACGGTCTGATCTGGATGTGTCTGATGAGTATAGGCGCGCTGCGCGAGGCTATGGTACTGGTAAAGCGCGGAGAGACCTATGAGCAGAGAGCCGATGAACCAGAAGGGATCGATGTAGGGCGAGCCGGTCGTATAGGTTCCCAGAGCGGTAAAGTAGGCGTAGACCGTATCGGCCCAGGTCGTGCAGAGAATGCCCAGGCCAGCCAGGATCAGTGAGGGGCGGAGGACGTTTTCGACTCGTTGCAGCATCAGCAGAATAATGGCGAGAATAAGGAGCATATCCCAGAACGGATAGGAAAGAGAAACGGCGAACGTGTAAGCGTCGGGGAGTGAGGTGGCTAAGGCAACATAGGTGGGGCCGATAGCGAAGAACCAGCTGAGGCCCAGGATACACAGGATCAAGATGAGCGCGTCGAGGCCGGTGCGAGCGCGGAAACGCAGCGTGGTGGGCATACAGAGCAGGCCGCAGAAGACGAGCGGATAAAACAGCGTAAAGCCAATATCGGAAAGAGACGGTTCCGGATTCGGGATGCCGGTTTGCTCCAGGTAGGCGAAGATGAGGCCGCCGATACTATCGCAGAGCAGCCCCACGCCTATCAGCAGCCAGGCGAGGCGGTGCAGGGAGCCGAGCCGGAGCGGGCCGCGCCGAGCGCGGTAGGCGGTGATGAAAGCGAAGTATGCTCCTATCAACGAGGCCAGGCCATACATCAGGTCGGAATAGAGCATGACCGCTTTGTTGCCGCCGAGATGAAAAAGCAGCCAGAAGACGCTGACAACGATAACGACAATAACAATGCCGGTCGCAAGATAATTTTGTTGATCGAGCTTGCGCAGGTAATCCCGCCTGAGTTCTGTTCTGGCAAATGTCTTCAAAGTAACCTCGTCCCGGCTTGTATTGGTCGATGCCGTTTACAGTATACCTGAGTAGGATGGATTTGTCACATCGATTAACCAGGGCGATGCTTGCCGTCGTCCTGGAACCTGCATTCTTGCAAAAGTCCCAAAATCGATGCCTGAAACTATTGACAACTCTCCGATTCGGGAGTATACTACATGTTGCCAGAGTGTGTATACTAGTATCAAAGGTAGCACATCGTAAGCAGATCACAGCGAACTATCGCAGGCAGAAGCGGGAGGCTAAAAGGCCGACGCCTGCGCCTGAGATTGAAGCGGATAGAAAGATAAACAACATTCCTCACAAGCAAACCTGGAGTACGTATTCGATCCACTAAAGAACGATGCCGCTAGCGTCCATGCTGCGAACAGCAGGGTATGCCAGCGGCTCAGCGGCGTCTAATCCCGCCTGGGATTAAAATCAAGGAGAGAATAGGAGAAGAGTACCATCGTGAAGGAATTTTTTACCATGTTTCGTTGTTTGTAACAGACGCTGCCTCTTTTGGCAGATAGTTTCGATAGATGTGTGGGCAAGTTGAGAACGGCATGTTTCATTGTAGAGACGTAGGAGTAACCGCTTATTGCAGTCTGTAAGCGGTTACTTTTCTTGTCAGAAAGCGTTTCTCAACACAGCATGAAAAGGCAATTAACTCATTTTTCCGTTTTTTTGTTCTATGGAGATGCGCTTCTCGGCGTATCTCTATCTCTGTTGGTTCCTCATTCCAGGCCAAATGCAAGTGACGCGGCTGCCCGCGAGGCGCGCCGTGTCCCTACAGTGAGAGGAGATTTCGACACATGGCAGTAAGCAGCAGGGCTGTGGCTCTCCCGGAGCGAGTTTCTTTTGCGCGTATTCCGGACATTCGGCCAATGCCAGGGTTGATCCAGATTCAGCTTGATTCTTTTGCATGGTTTAAGAAAGAAGGTCTGCACGAACTTTTCGAAGAAATTTCTCCTATTGAAGACTTTACCGGAAAAAATCTTAGTCTCGAATTTATTGTGCCGGACGATCCCTTTGGGCAACCAAAATATAGCGAGGACGAATGCCGGGACCGCGACGCTACCTATGCCGCTCCTCTGACAGTGAAGGCGCGTTTGATCAGTAAAGAGACGGGCGAAATCATTGAGAAGGATGTCTTCATGGGTGATTTCCCGCTGATGACGCGCCAGGGAACGTTTGTGATCAATGGCGCGGAGCGCGTCGTGGTAAGCCAGTTGGTGCGTTCGCCGGGCGTCTACTTGACGGCGGACGAGGACGCGGCGACGGGCCGCAACCTGTTCGCGGCGAAGCTGATTCCCAATCGCGGCGCGTGGCTGGAGTTTGAAACCAGTAATAAGAACCTGTTAACCGTGAAGATCGACCGCAAGCGCAAGATTCCGGTGACCACGCTGCTGCGGGCCATCGCGAGCATGGCGAAAGAGCAGTGGCACGCGGACGACCTGGATCTGTCGAGCGACCAGGGTCTCCTGGACGCATTCAGCGCCGTAGATGATAATCCCAATATTCGTTACATTCAGGCGACGCTGGACAAAGACCCGGTCAAGCGCGAGGACGAGGCGCTGATCGAACTCTATAAGAAGCTGCGGCCCGGCGACCCGGCGACGCTGGATAACGCGCGCGCGATGGTGAAGAATCTATTCTTTAATCCGCGCCGCTATGATCTGGGCAACGTGGGCCGCTATAAGATGAACCGCAAGCTGGACCTGTCTGTCCCGCAGGCGCACCGCACGCTGACGCAGGATGATCTGGTGAATATTATCCGGCGCATGATTTCTCTGAACAATGGGCATGGGCGCAAGGATGACATTGACCACCTGGGCAACCGGCGCGTGCGCTGCGTGGGCGAGCTGATTCAGTCGCAGTTCCGCGTGGGGCTGCTGCGCATGGAGCGCGTGGTCAAGGAGCGCATGAGTATCCAGGAGCCGGGGCAGGCGACGCCGAACGCGCTGATCAATATTCGCCCGGTGGTGGCGGCGATGCGCGAGTTTTTCGGTGGCAGCCAGTTGTCGCAGTTCATGGATCAGACGAACGCGCTGGCGGAAATTGGGCATAAGCGGCGTCTGTCGGCGCTCGGCCCCGGTGGCCTGTCGCGCGATCGCGCGGGCTTTGATGTGCGCGACGTACACCAGTCGCACTATGGCCGCATCTGCCCGATTGAGACGCCGGAAGGGCCGAACATTGGTTTGATCGGCAACCTGGCGACGTATGGGCAGGTGAATCCGTTCGGCTTTATCGAGACGCCCTATCGCAAGGTGTACCGCAAGCTGCCTGCCAACGATCGGCGCTTGATCGGGCGCGAGCTGCGCGGCATCTATGGCCGCGAGCGCGAAGACATCAAAGACGAGAATGGCGAAGTGATCGTCAAGGCGCGCGCGCGGATGCGCGTGGACGATGCGCTTTTTGCGCGGCTGGCGCAGGCTATAGGCGAGACGGAGGTACGCGTCAAGCCGGTGGTGACGGACGAGGTGGACTATCGCACCGCCGACGACGAAGAGAATTTCTGGATTGCGCAGGCGAATGCGAAGCTGACATCGAACAACGAGTTTGCCGAAGAGCGCGTGCTGGCGCGCTATCAGGGTGAGTTTTTCGAAGAGACTTCGGACACTATGGACTATATGGACGTGTCGCCGCGGCAGACGGTGAGCGTGGCGACGGCGTTGATCCCCTTTCTGGAGCATGACGATGTGAACCGCGCGCTGATGGGCGCGAATATGCAGCGCCAGGCGGTGCCGCTTTTGCGCCCGCAGTCGCCGATATGCGGCACGGGCATCGAGCGGCAAGTGGCAATCGACTCCGGCCAGGTGATCGCGAGCGATGTCAATGGTGAGGTGAGTTCGGCCACGGCGCGCCGCATCGAGATCGTGGATGAAGAGGGCGAGGTTCACGAGTACCGCCTGCGCAAGTTTGTGCGCTCGAACGCGGGGACGTGCATCAACCAGCGCCCCATTGTGAAGCGCGGCGATTATGTGTCGGTGGGTCAGGTGATCGCGGATAGCTCTTCAACGGAGAACGGTGAACTGGCGCTGGGGCAGAACATCCTCGTGGCGTTTATGAGTTGGGAGGGCGGCAATTTCGAGGACGCGATTCTGATTAGCGAGCGTGTGGTGCGCGAAGATTACTTCTCGTCGATTCACATCGAGGAGTTTGAGATCGATGCGCGCGATACGAAGCTAGGGCCGGAAGAGATTACACGCGATATCCCGAACGTTGGTGAAGAAGGTCTGCGGAACCTGGACGAGCGCGGCATCATCTATGTCGGCGCGGAAGTGGGGCCGCAGGATATTCTGGTGGGCAAGATTACGCCAAAGGGCGAGACGGAACTGACGGCGGAAGAGAAGTTGCTGCGCGCGATCTTCGGTGAGAAGGCGCGCGAGGTGAAGGATACGTCGCTGCGCGTGCCGCACGGGGAGCGCGGTAAGATAGTGGAGGTGAAGGTGTTCGCGCGCGAACAGGGCGATGAGTTGCCGCCGGGCGTGAACCAGCTTGTGCGCGTGAGCATCGCGCAGAAGCGCAAGATCGGCGCGGGCGATAAGATGGCGGGACGCCACGGCAACAAGGGAGTGATCTCGAAGGTACTGCCAATTCAAGATATGCCGTTCTTGCCGGATGGGACGCCGGTAGACATCATTCTGAACCCGTTGGGCGTGCCGCACCGTATGAATATCGGCCAGATCATGGAGACGCACCTGGGCTGGGCAGCGGAGGCGCTGGGCTTTAAGATCGCGACGCCGGTGTTCGATGGAGCGAGCGAGGAGGATATTGAGCAATGGCTGCGCCGGGCGAATTTGCCGGAGAGCGGCAAGGTGCAGTTGTTTGATGGGCGCACGGGCGATCCCTTTGATAGCGCGGTGACTGTCGGCTACACCTATATGCTCAAACTGGCGCACCTGGTGGAGGATAAGGTTCACGCGCGCTCGACGGGGCCATACAGCCTGATTACGCAGCAGCCGCTCGGCGGAAAAGCGCAGTTCGGCGGCCAGCGTTTCGGCGAGATGGAGGTGTGGGCGCTGGAGGCTTACGGCGCGGCGAATATCCTGCAAGAGATCCTGACGGTCAAGTCAGACGATGTGGTAGGCCGCGTCAAGACGTATGAGGCGATCGTGAAGGGGGAGAATATTCTGGAGCCGGGTGTGCCGGAGTCGTTCAAGGTGCTGGTGAAGGAGTTACAGAGCCTGGGCATCAACGTGGAGGTGCTGAACGAGGACGAGCAGAAGATTCAATTTGTGGAAGATACGTCGAACGATGTGATGCCGGAATTGGGCATTAATCTGTCCGGTTTTGAAGGAGAGTAGGGGGTAGGGGCGACCGTGTAGGGCGACCGCGAGGGTTGCCCTTACCCTGATGGAGCCCCTACCCTGATGGAGTGGAGTAGGGCGACCGCGAGGGTCGCCCCTACCCTCATGGAGTGGAGTAGGGCGACCGCAAGGGTCGCCCCTACCCTCATGGAGGCAAACATGCTGGAAGTTAATGATTTCAACGCGATCCGTATTAGCCTTGCTAGCCCGGAGCAGATTCGCGGCTGGAGCTATGGCGAGGTGACGAAGCCGGAGACGATTAACTATCGGACGTTGAGGCCGGAGAAGGATGGATTGTTCTGCGAGCGCATTTTTGGGCCAACAAAGGACTGGGAGTGCTATTGCGGGAAATATAAGCGGGTGCGTTTCAAGGGGATTGTGTGTGACAAGTGCGGCGTGGAGGTGGCGCGTTCAAAGGTGCGGCGCGAGCGCATGGGACATATCGAACTGGCGTCGCCGGTGAGCCACATCTGGTACTTTAAGGGGACGCCGAGCCGCATCGGGCTGCTGCTGGATCTGTCGCCGCGCAACCTGGAGCGCATTCTGTACTTCGCGCTGTATGTGGTGACGAACATAGACGAGGATGGTGAGAAGGGGCGGAAACACGAACTTGATCGCCTGGGCGAAGACATCGTGCTGGTGGACCAGCGGATCGACGAGGAAATTGTCGAGGGCGTCAATCAACTGCAAGTTGAGCGCGAGCGGAAGGTTGCCGAAATTCCGCAGCGGTTGATGGAGACGCGGGCGCAGATCGAGGCGGAGCGTGAGGAAACGTTGGGGAATGCTCGCAAGGCCGAGAGCGAGACGCTGGCGCTGCTGCGCGCGGCGATGGGTACGGAGACGGAAGAGGCTATCACCTATGAACCAACCGGTCAGGTGGTGGTGAAAGAGGGTGAAGTGGTCGATCCGCGCTACCTGGACACGCTGGAGAGCGTGGCGGAAACCTATCGCAATGATAAGGCGGAGGAGGCGCGGCGCGAAGTCGAGAAGTTCGAGCACGAAAATAAGGGTGAAGAAGAAAAAATCAGAGTCACCTATCAGCGAGAGATTGATGCCTTCCAGGCCAGGAAGAACGCGGAGCGCGTCACCAGAAAGCAGCATCTTGAGCAGTTGAAACACGATCTGGAGGGGTTGAAGAAGATGGACCTCTTGCAGGAAAGTCGCTACCGGGAACTGAAAGATGGCTTCGGCGACGTGTTTCACGCGGCAATGGGCGCGGAGGCGGTGCGCGATCTGATCACGGCAATCGATATGGATAAGCTGTCGGCTGACCTGCGGCATGAGATCGGCTCGACGGTGGGGCAGCGGCGCAAGAAGGCGACGAAGCGACTGAAAGTGGTAGAGGCGTTCCGCAAGTCGAATACGTCGCCGGAATGGATGATTATGACGGTGCTGCCGGTGCTGCCGCCTGATCTGCGCCCGATGGTGCAACTGGACGGTGGTCGCTTCGCGACGTCGGATCTGAACGATCTGTATCGCCGCGTGATCAACCGCAACAATCGCTTGAAGCGGTTGCTGGAACTGAGCGCGCCGGAGATCATTATCCGCAACGAGAAGCGCATGTTGCAGGAGGCGTGCGATGCGCTGATCGATAACGGGCGGCGCGGACGCGCGGTGGCGGGTTCGGGAAATCACAAGCTGAAGAGCCTGTCGGATATGCTCAAAGGCAAGCAGGGACGCTTCCGTCAGAACTTGCTGGGCAAGCGCGTGGACTATTCTGGCCGCTCGGTAATTGTGGTGGGGCCGGAGTTGAAGTTGCACCAGTGTGGCCTGCCGAAGCGCATGGCGCTGGAACTCTTCAAGCCGTTTGTGATGCGCAAACTGGTCGAGGAGAATTACGCGCATAATATCAAGAGCGCGAAGCGTTTTGTGGAGCGCGTGAAGCCGGAAGTGTGGGATGTGCTGGAAGAGGTCATCAAAGATCATCCGGTGCTGCTGAACCGCGCGCCAACACTGCACCGCCTGGGCATCCAGGCGTTCGAGGCGGTACTGGTGGAGGGCAGCGCGATCCAGTTGCATCCGCTGGTGTGTTCGGCCTTTAACGCGGACTTTGACGGCGACCAGATGGCGGTGCATGTGCCGTTGTCGGATAAGGCGCAGGATGAGGCGCGGCAGTTTATGATGTCTACGCGCAACTTGCTTGATCCAGGCAAAGGCGAGCCGTCGATCAGCCCCAGCCAGGAAATGGTGCTGGGCTGCTTCTACCTGACGCAGAAGCGTCCCAATAAGAAAGGCATCGGGCGTGTCTTCACGGATACGACGGAGGCGCTGCTGGCCTACGAACATGGCGTGGTGGAGTTGCAGGCGGAGATCAAAGTACGTCTGGGAGACGTGGAGGTCTACGACGAACCGCCGCCCGCGAAGGCGACGATGAATGCGAAAGGCAAGTTGGTGACGACGACGGTGGGGCGCATCATTTTCAACGAAGGGCTGCCGGATCGCCTGCGCTACAAGAACTACGAGATGAAAAAGGAGAATCTGAAGCAGGTGGTGGCGGAGTGTTTCCGCGAGTATGGTCGGGTAAAGACGACGGAACTGGCGGACGAGATCAAGCGTCTGGGCTTTTCGTTCGCCACCAAGTTCGGCGTAAGCATCTCGATTGGGGATGTGAAGGTGCCGCCGGGCAAGCAGGTGGCGCTGAAGGAGGCCGATGGAAAGATCGCGGAACTGGATGAGCAGTATCGCGATGGCCTGATCACGGATCAAGAGAAGTACCAGCAGACGGTGGACATCTGGAATGAGGCGACGGAGAAGGTAACGGAGATGGTGGAGCAGACGCTGGACCCGTATGGCTCGATCTATACGATTGCGAAGTCGGGTGCGACGAAAGCGAAGTTCCAGCAGATCCGGCAATTGTCCGGTATGCGTGGTCTGATGGCGAGTCCGTCTGGTCGCATTATCGATGTGCCGATTCGCGGCAATTTCCGCGAGGGGTTGTCGGTGATGGAGTACTTTATCAGCAGCCACGGAGCGCGCAAGGGTCTGGCGGATACGGCATTGAGGACGGCGGAGTCAGGCTACCTGACGAGGCGCCTGATCGATGTGGCGCAGGACATGATTGTGACGGAGGAAGACTGCGGCACGACAGAAGGCGTGATCATCAACACCGAAGATAGCAAAGAGATGATGCTGCCGGATATCAGCTCGCGCATCGTGGGGCGCATCCTGGCGGAGGCGATTCCAGGTGTGGAGCAGGTGCAGGTGGGAGATGAGCTGACGGAAGACCTGGTGGAAGAGATTATGGCAGCGGGTACGAAGACGGCGCGCGTGCGTTCGGTGCTGACGTGCGAGGCACGACGCGGCATCTGCCGCAAGTGCTACGGGCGGGATCTGGCGGCGAATACGCTGGTGAAGCAGGGCGCGGCGGTGGGTATCATCGCGGCGCAGTCCATCGGCGAGCCAGGGACGCAGTTGACGATGCGTACCTTCCACACCGGCGGTATCGCGGGCGCGCAGGGAGATATCACGCAAGGCTTACCGCGCGTGGAGGAACTGTTCGAGGCGCGCGTGCCGAAGGATAAGACGGAGATCAGCGAGATCGACGGGAAAGTGGAGATTGTCAGAGATGAAAATACGGGCGTGTACACGGTGCGCGTCATCGCGGCCAATGTCTTCTTTGACGAGTATCCCTTGCCGGAAGGGACGCAGTACCTGGTCAATGATCAGGATCACGTCCACAAGGATCAGATCATCGCGATGATGCCGGCGGAGGATGGCAACGAGCCGCAGCCGGTGCTGGCGCGTTACGAGGGCGAAGCCTTCATCAACGCGGAAGGCAAGCTGTCGATCCGCTTCGAGGAGCGCGAGGAGCGTTCGTACCCGATACCGGCGAAGCGCATTATCGCGGTGGAACAGGGGCAGGAGATTCACGCCGGTACGCCATTGACGGGCGGCCAGCGCGACCCGCAGGATGTCTTACGCATCCAGGGCCGCGAGGCGGTGCAGATGTACCTGGTGAAAGAGGTGCAGAAGGTGTACCGCAATACTGGTGTGTATATCAATGATAAGCACATCGAGGTCATTGTGCGGCAAATGCTGCGCCGCGTGCGTGTGGATGAGCCGGGCGATACCGACCTGCTGCCGAACGATCTGGTGGATCGTTTCAAGTACGACGAAATCAACGCGCGCGTGCTGGCGGAGGGCGGCGAACCGGCGACGGCCCAGACGGTGTTATTGGGTGTGACGAAAGCCTCGCTCAATACCGATAGCTGGCTGGCGGCGGCATCCTTCCAGGAGACGACCCGCGTGCTGACCGAGGCGGCCATCGATGGGCAAACCGATCACCTCGTGGGACTCAAGGAGAACGTGATCATCGGCAAGCTCATTCCGGCTGGTTCCGGCTTTGTGCAGCGCCAGCGGCTCGCCGCCGCCGCCGCCGCCGCCGGCCATCAAGGGCCAGACCTCAACGGTGGCTCGTCGATGGCAGGGGTTGGCGCTGGCCCGTCGGGCTTCGGTTCCAGTACAAATGGCGCGTCCGCGTTTCCCAGTCTTGACAGTTTGGGCGATGAGTGATAGTATTAGTATCCGCACGAATAGAAAGAGGGCGCGCCCTTCGCGCGCCCTTGTGTGGATACCGTTATAATTGAGGAAAGGCAGACCGTTCATTGCCGACGATCAATCAGTTAATCCGTAAAGGCCGTTCACAAAAAGAACGCAGGTCTAAAGCCCCGGCGCTGTTGTATACCTATAACGCGCTGAAGAACCGGACCTCCCGCCTGCGTGGCTCGCCACAGAAGCGTGGCGTTTGCACTCAGGTGCGTACCATGACGCCTAAAAAGCCGAACTCTGCCATGCGCAAAATTGCGCGCGTGCGTCTAACGAACCAGATGGAAGTGACAGCGTACATTCCTGGCGAGGGACACAACTTGCAGGAACACTCCGTGGTCCTGATTCGCGGTGGGCGCGTGAAAGATCTGCCCAGCGTGCGCTATCATATCGTGCGCGGAACGCTCGATAGCGATGGCGTGGCAAAGCGCCGCAAAGGCCGCTCGAAGTATGGCGCGAAGCGACCAAAAGCAGGGCAGGCTGCCGCAGCGTCGGCAAGAGGCGGAAAGAAATAACTAGTAGGACAGAAAGAAAGGTTGCCGTCAGCCCTTGACTGGCATTCATCCACTCCTGAGTGGGAGATAACAAGCAAGGATACCGCCTGGATGACCAGGTAGGTCGGCATATCGCACATCACTACAAATACCTGTAGGGGCGGGGCAAGCCCGCGCCCCTACAAAAGCCCGTAGGGGCGTAAGGCTCTGCCTCGTCCTCCGGGTGTCGATCAATAAAAGCCTGTAGGGGCGTAAGGCTCTGCCTCGCCCTCTGGGTGTCGATCAACAAAAGCCCGTAGGGGCGTAAGGCTCTGCCTCGCCCTCTGGGTGTCGATCAACAAAAGCCCGTAGGGGCGTAAGGCTCTGCCTCGCCCTCTGGGTGTCGATGATCCGAGAAGGTTTGTAGTGAAGGTCGAGTGACCTCCTCATGTGATGCGGGCGCGGGTTTACCGCGCTGGACAGGAGGAAAGGCGCTCGCGTGTAGGCGTCCGAAAGAGATGGTGGGCCGCGCTCGCCAGTCGAATCGACGCCTTTTCTGGTGTCCGCAACTGTCAGACAGAACAGAAGTAAGTTCTTTGACGAGGAGGCAAAACGTGCCAAGACGTAAAAAAGTCGTGAAGCGAATCGATATACCGGATGCGCGGTATAGGAGCCGCAATGTCACTCGCTTTATCGGAAGAATCATGTTGGATGGCAAGCGCAGTACGGCTGAGGGCATCGTGTACGATGCTTTCACCGCCATTGAAGCCAGGCAGAAGCGGCCCCCGCTGGATGTATTTGAGCAGGCGCTGAAGAATGCTACGCCCTCAATTGAAGTGAAGCCCCGCCGCGTCGGCGGTTCGACCTATCAGGTCCCGGTAGACGTTCGGAAAGATCGTGGATTGGCTCTGGCGATGCGCTGGCTCATCAAGTCGGCTCGCACTCGCAGCGGTCATACTATGGCCGAACGGCTCGCGAATGAACTGATGGACGCTGCCGCAGGACAGGGTGCAACCATTAAGAAACGTGAGGAGACCCATAAAATGGCGGAGTCTAACAAGGCTTTTGCTCATTATCATTGGTAATAACTAACAATGTCTAGAGAATACCCACTCGAAAAAACTCGCAATATTGGTATTATTGCTCATATTGATGCCGGTAAAACTACCACGACGGAGCGTATCCTCTTCTACACCAAGAAGATTCACCGCATGGGTGAAGTGCATGAGGGGGCCGCGACGATGGACTGGATGCCGCAGGAACAAGAGCGCGGCATTACCATTACCGCCGCCGCGACTACCTGTTTCTGGCTCGATCACCGCGTCAACATCATCGATACGCCCGGCCACGTCGATTTCACCGCCGAGGTGGAGCGTTCTTTGCGCGTCCTTGATGGCGGCGTCGTCGTCTTCGACGCGGTCGCCGGCGTGGAGCCGCAGTCCGAAACAGTCTGGCGTCAGGCCAACAAATACGATGTTCCGCGCATTTGCTTCATCAACAAGATGGATCGCATCGGCGCGGATTTCTGGCGCACAGTAGATATGATTCGCGAGCGACTCGACGCGACGCCCGCGCCGATCCAGCTTCCGATTGGACAGGAGAGCGACTTCAAGGGCTTTATCGACCTGATTGAGCAGCAAGCCATCACTTTTATCGACGATCTGGGTACAAAGTCGGAGCATACCAGTATTCCCGCGGGGATGGAGGAAGAGGTGCGGCAGCGCCGCGAAACGTTGATCGAGCGTATTGCTGAGACCGACGAAGCTCTAACGCTCAAGTATCTGGAAGGCGAAGAAATTACGAAAGAGGAACTGGTAGCCGCGCTGCGGAAAGCTACCATTAGAGGTGCGCTTGTCCCCGTGCTGTGTGGCTCGTCCTTGAAGAATAAGGGCGTGCAGGCCATGCTCGACGCGGTGATTACGTACCTGCCGTCTCCTCTGGATATTCCCGCGCCCACGGGCGTCAATCCCGATACCGGCGAAGCGGCGACCAGTCAGGTGAGTGACGATGCTCCGTTCAGCGGCCTTGTTTTCAAGATCGTTTCCGATCCGTTTGTAGGTCGTTTGTCTTATATGCGCGTCTATTCGGGAATTTTGAACAAGGGCGCGTCGGTGCAGAACAGCACGAAGGACAAGACCGAACGTATCGGACGCCTGCTGCGTATGCATGCTAATCACCGCGAGGATATTGACGAGATTCGAGCTGGGGATATCTGCGCCGCCGTTGGTTTGCGCAACACCTTTACCGGCGATACTCTGTGCGATGCGCAAAATCCTATCGTGCTGGAGTCGATCACGTTCCCACATCCAGTCATGTCCATTGCTATTGAGCCGCGCACTCGCGCCGACCAGGACAAAATGGCTATCGCGCTGAACAAGCTGGCGGAAGAGGACCCAACGTTCCAGTTGCATACTGATCCGGAAAGCGGCCAGACGATTATTAGCGGTATGGGTGAGTTGCACCTCGATGTCATTGTGGATCGCATGTTCCGCGAGTTCAAAGTCGAGGCCAATATTGGACGCCCGCAGGTGGCCTACCGCGAAACGATCACCCGCGAGGCTCGCGCCCAGGGCAAGCATGTGCGCCAGACGGGCGGTCACGGCCAGTACGGCGATGTGTGGATCAGAGTCGAACCGAACGAACGCGGCAAAGGCTTTGAGTTTGTCAACGGTATCATCGGCGGCGTTATACCCAAAGAATACGTCAAACCTGTCGAAAACGGCATTAAAGAGACATTGGATAACGGCATCATCGCTGGCTATCCGATGATCGACGTCAAAGTTACTCTCTATGACGGGTCTTATCACGAAGTAGACTCAAGTGAAATGGCCTTCAAAACCGCCGGATCGCTGGCTATTCGTGAAGCCGCACGCAAGGCTGCTGCGATCTTGCTTGAGCCGATCATGCAGGTGGAAGTGACGACCTCCGAGGACTTTTATGGAGATGTCATCGGCGATCTCAATCGACGCCGTGGCGTCATTTTAGGAATGGAAAGCCGTGGCACAATGTATGTAGTGCGGGCCTTTGTACCTCTTGCCGAAATGTTCGGCTACGTCAATGACCTCCGTTCCATGACCAGTGGGCGCGCCAGTTATTCGATGGAGTTTGCCCACTACGATCCTGTACCGAGAACTATTGCCGATGAAATCATCGCCAAAGCCAACCGGTAGGGGCCGACAGCCTCTCCGCACCCCACGCGGGGCGTGGGTAATGAGAGGTAATCATCTCGCGCCCAACCAGGGTCGCTGTATGTTCTGTTTGAAGCCGACTCAGGGGAGAGGCCAATCGGACAGTGCATATGCTGAATTGCCGCACTCATTGTTATAAGCGCGGCGAATACGTGAAAAGGTATCTTTTAATCAAGTGCCATAGCAAAAGTGTAGCCCCTGACGCACGTATGTTTGCACTGAGCATTCTTTATGAAGAGGAAATTACATGGCAAAGAAGAAATTTGAGAGGACAAAGCCTCATGTCAATGTGGGAACGATTGGACACATCGACCACGGCAAGACGACGCTGACGGCAGCCATCACCAAAGTGCTGGCGACGCTCAACCC
The DNA here is from genome assembly GCA_035533955.1 of Ktedonobacteraceae bacterium. Taxonomy (GTDB): domain Bacteria; phylum Chloroflexota; class Ktedonobacteria; order Ktedonobacterales; family Ktedonobacteraceae; genus CADDZH01. The sequence goes on from DATLSW010000116.1 coordinate 16,166, forward strand.
CAGCAACAAATACGTGCCGTTTGAC
>DATLSW010000117.1:0-14754 GCA_035533955.1 Ktedonobacteraceae bacterium
AATGCGGTCAAAACTGGCTCCTTTGCAGGTGATCGGTGACTGATAATCAAACACTAAATATCACTATGATACCACATGATATATGACTGTATGTGCTTGTAAACAAGGCGACGGCAAGTCCCAGGCGACGGCAAGCATCGCGACGGCAAGTCCCAGGGCGACGGCAAGCATCGCCCCTACCCTGATTGCTGCGGTGGCGGCATTTCTGGATAGGAAATGATCGTCTCCTCGTATTCTGCCTGCGCCGGAGTGGCCGCGGTGGGAGGAACGCTCGCCTGAACGGAGGGCGGCGCTGGATTTTGCGGGCCATAGCCCTGGGCATAGTCGTTATAATCGCTGATGGGTGGAGTATAGAGAGGCGGCGCGTAGGTAGGCCGTCTGGGCTGGGGTGGTACGGTGTAGAGAGGAGGAGGGGGCGTTGTCGATTGATGTGTGGCCTTTGTGAAAGCGCTGACGTAATAACTCAGTGCCTCCAGCGGATTGCGATGGCTACATTCCATGAAAAAGTAAATCAGCGCTCCAACGAAATTGGTGAAGAGGATGATCAGAAACCAGGTGACCTTGCTGCCGCCGCGTAGCTTCTTATTAAAGATGCAATCGATGAGCATCCATATCCAGAAAGCGGTAGTGATAAGAGAAAAAATGCCTGGTTCCATAAACGGCATTGCTGCTGGCTCCTTCGCTTGTTCTATTTGCTTATCATATAATACGTATTTTGGCGGTCACAATCAAATGCCTCTGTGTCAACAGTATCAGATATTCGGGAATCAGTCAAATTTCCTGGATTCAACATTTGCAAAATGCTGAATCCAGGTTTCTCACATCTTGCAAGAACGCTGGTTTTTTGGTATGCTAGTAGTGTTAGGAGTGGGATCACTGTATCATCAGCATCCCTGGACATTGTCGATATTTATTGAGAGGGAAGCGAGAACGCATGAATACACCTCTACAGAGCGCCAGTCTTACAGGGGACGAGATTACGCTGTCCCAGGTGGATACCGGCGACCTTGAAGGCGCGGAAGAGGAAGAGCATATTCATATGCCCAACCCGAGCTACTGGCCGTTGATTGTTGGTCTCGGGTCGGCGATAGCAGTTGTGGGATTCCTGTTCATTGATGCTACCGCCTGGCTGGTTGTGGCCGGAGGCATTATAACGCTCGTCGGTATTATCGGCTGGGGCGTCGAAGACCCATTTGCCGCGCATGGAGGGCATGGCGCTGTCTCTGAGTTGGCGACTTCGTATGCCGAGGCAGCTACCACTGGCAAGTCGACCATTCTGGGGGAGCAGTTGTTGCAGGAGGCCCAGGATCTGGCGGATCGTGTCGTCACGCTGGGAGATATTGCCTGGAGCGCGCATCCGGTCAGCGTTGAGATTGAGCGCGAAGGCGTTGTGCTGGCTCTGTACGGTCGCATTGAGCTAGAGACGCAGCGCCAGGAGCTTGAGCAGTCGCTGCTGAAACTTCCGGGCGTAATCGACGTCAAGAATTTTGTGATTGCCGAAGACGCCCTTTTGAATGCCGTCAATACGCGCATTGAGAAGCTCAAAGCGGATGGCAAACTCGAAGGGGCGCACGATATCTCCGCCCTGGTCGAGAATTATATCATCAGCCTGTATGGCTACACGCCCAATGATAAGATGAAGAGTACGCTTGAGCGTGAGCTGCTCAGCATCCCCGGCGTGCGCGTGGTGATTAACCATATCGGCCTGGATGAAAATATCCCCGGCAACCTGGGAAGAACCAGCGGTAAGGTCGGGAAGATCACTCAGTAAGCGCAGGAGATAAAAAATCAGGACGCCATTCACGGCGTCCTGATTTTTTATCTCCTGCGCGAGAGTATTAGCGTTTGCGCAAGAAAGCCGGGATGTCGATGACGTCGCCGGAGGGAGCGTTGCGGCTGCCATGCGGCAGATCGAGTCCCTTGGCGTCAAGGCGGCGCACATGGCGCTGCAAGCGCGGATCGCCGTTTTGCTGGCGCTGCGCGGGCTGTGCCTCCGGCTCTGGCACGGGCAGGCGGCCCGGAGCGTTTCCGCCCTGGCGGCCCGGCGTTGGCAGCGCTTCCTCGTCAAGATCGAGGAAGTCCTCGCTGACATCGCGCGCGTCATCGGCGCTGGCCTGAAGCGGTTGCTCCGGCAGCCGCGACGCAGCGACCGACGGCTGGCGCTGCCCTGCCGCGGGCATAGGCGGCATGGGCGGCATCGCCATCTGCGGGGCGCGCTGATAGCCCTGCGGCACGGGATCGGTCGGCTGCTGCGCCATGTTCACCGGCGGGGGTGTGACCGGCAGGGCGCCATAGCTCTGCTGCTGGCGCGCTCCCATAGCGGCTCCGTTGTGGCTATTGTTGCCCGCGGCGGACGAGGCCGAGTAGTACAATCTGCTGCGATCGTACTCCACGCGGCCTGACTGCATCTGCGGCATTTGCTGGCGCGGCTGAGGCTGTTGCCCATCGAAGCCGGTGGCGATCACCGTGATCTTCACTTTGCCGTCGAAGGACGGATCTTGCACCGCACCAAAGATGATATTCGCCTCTGGATGCGCCGCTTTACTGATCACGTCGGCTGCCTCGTTGACCTCGAACAGCGTCAGGTCGGTGCCGCCGGTGATATTGAACAGCACGCCATGCGCCCCGCTGATGTCGATATCGAGCAGCGGGCTGGCAATTGCCATGTGCGCGGCGTCGAGGGCGCGCGACTCGCCGTTGGCCTCGCCAATCGCCATCAGCGCGGAGCCTGCCGAGGACATAATCGTCTTCACGTCGGCAAAGTCCAGGTTGATCAGTCCGGGGACGGTGATCAGATCGCTGATACCCTGAATGCCCTGGCGCAGCACATCATCGGCCAGGCGGAAGGCGTCTGAGAGCGACATCTTGTTGTTAGCAACCTGCAAGAGCCGATCATTCGGCACGGTGATCAGGGTATCGACATGCTGTTTCAGGTTGGCGATACCCTCCTCGGCGGCCAGGCGACGCTTATTTCCCTCGAAAGTGAAGGGCTTGGTGACGACGCCGACGGTCAGCGCGCCGACTTCGCGGGCGATCTGGGCCACGATAGGGCTGGCTCCTGTTCCGGTCCCGCCGCCCATGCCAGAGGTGATGAAGACCATGTCGGAGCCTTTAAGAACTTCGTAGAGTTCCTCCGCGCTTTCTTCCGCTGCTTTGGCGCCCACGCCCGGATTGCCGCCCGCGCCGAGGCCACGAGTCAGCTTATCGCCAATGCGGATACTGTGCTGCGCCTGCGTGAGCAGCAATGCCTGGGCGTCGGTGTTGATGGCGATGAATTCGATCCCCATCATGTTAGCCTGAATCATGCGATTCACGGCATTGCAGCCCCCGCCGCCGACGCCGATCACGCGGATCTGCGCAAAGCCTTCAAGTTGATGATTTCCCATTGGTAGCATTCTCCTGACCTCCTTCATTTATGGAATGAACGCACGCAGCCAGCGGCCAAAACGCGCCGCCAGGCTCATCGAACCATCATCGCGTCCTCTCTCGTCTTCGACGAGGAACGAGGTATGCGTTAATGCCCACTGTAACAACCCTACTGCCGTGGCGTAGGTAGGACGCGAGAGCGAGTCGGCCAATCCGTACAATCCAAGTGGAACGCCGACACGCGCCGGCAGATCGAGCGTCTCGCTGGCAAGCTCCAGGATGCCCGGCAATTCTGCCGTGCCGCCCGTCAGCACTACGCCCGCCGGCAATAAACTGTCATAGCCCGATTTCCTCAGTTCGTCGTGAACCATCTCCAACAGTTCTTCGACGCGATAGTAGATAATCTCCGCCAGCAGCTTGCGCGGCACAAGGTCGTTGCAATCCGGCATAAACTGCGAGAGATCGATCATATCGTCCTCGGCAATCATGCTTGGATCGCAGTGTCCATACGTCACCTTGAGTTCCTCGGCAACCCCCAACGGCAGGCGCAGGCCCACGGCGATATCATTGGTAATCAAATTCCCGCCGATGGGCAGCACCACCGTGTGCCAGATCGCGCCATCGGCAAAGACGGCAACGTCCGTCGTCCCGCCGCCGATGTCCACCAGCGTGACGCCCAGATCGGTCTCTCCCTCGACCAGCACGGCCTCGCTGGACGCCAGCGGCTCCAGTACCAGGTCTTCGATCTCCACATGGGCTTTCTGCACGCATTTGATCAAGTTCTGGATCGAGGAAACCGCTCCAGTGATGATATGCGTCTCCACTTCCAGGCGGAAGCCCGACATGCCTATCGGGTTCTTGATGCCCTCCTGACCGTCAACCACGTAGCCGCGTGGAATGACATGGATCACCTCGCGATTCGCAGGGATAGCGATAGCGCGTGCGACTTCAATAGCGCGACTGATATCGTTCTGCATGATGTCACGATGACTGGGCGTAATGGCGACCGAGCCTTTACTATTCTCTGAAGTGATATGGCTCCCGGTGATGCCCACATACGCCGTGGTAATTTTCTTGCCTGAAAGGCGTTCAGCACGATCCAGCGCCGCAGCTATGGAAGTGACCGTCTCCTCAATGTTCACTACCACCCCCCGGCGCAACCCCTGTGAAGGGCAGGTGCCAACGCCAACAATGTTGAGCTTCCCGTCTCGGTCCAGTTCACCGACGAGAACGCAAATTTTTGTTGTTCCGACGTCGATACCGACGATCACCCGCTCTTGCACGATACACGCTCCTATCGGGCGGCAAAAATCTTCAACGCACTACGCTAACGGGCGAGGCAGAAGCCCTACGCTAACAGGCCAGCCCACGCTGACGGGCGGGGCAGAGCCACCGCCCCTACTTCAATGTGTACACCGGTCGCAAGCCATAGCGCACGTCAACCGTTGCCAGGTTGAGTTGCTGCTGCCGCGCCAGCGCGAGTATCTGCTGGAGTTCGACCAGCCGGTTATACAGTGGGTTGGTGTCGCCTGACCCGCCCAGGTACGCGACCCATCCCGCCTGACTTTCGACTACAAAAGCTCCTGCCGATGCTGTATCCCCCTGTCCCCCGTTCAGTGTCGCGGACGCCGTATCGTCATACAGCAACGTAAAGGTTTTGATGCCCGCCAGTGCGGGCAACATGCGAAACACTTGCGCTGCGAAGGCGATATCGGCCTCATTCAGGCGGTCTCCGGGCTGGATATGCCGAACCGCCGCTTTACCTACCGTGTGGTAGGTTGAGATATCTTTGACCGTCATCAGGTGATCCGCGCCCGGCGTTGCGCTGGCCGGGGCGATCACGACTCCCTGTCCATCCACACTGAATGTCCCATAGCTGGTTTGCCAGAGCAGCGCCGGAACGCGCTGCTGCACCGTCACCACCAGTTGGTTCGGCCACTGCTTTTGCAGATTAGCCGAGGCCACTGACGGCAGCGCGTCGATACGGTCGGTCAATCCTGTCACATCGATTAAGAAGATATTCTGTCCCTGCATTCCCATCTGTTGGATTTGCTGCGCCAGCGCGTCACTGGGAGCGCCAACGACGTTTACCTGCTCGACACGAAAGGCCGGGCCGGTCAGCGCGTAGGTGCAGGCCAGGGCAAGCAGCGCCAGGCCGGTGAAAAGGCCGAGGATTTTCCACAGGAAACCGCGGCGGCGCTGGAATTGTCCGCTTCTCACCGGTACAGGCGTCCGCTGCTGGCGCGGCAGGGAGCGGCGCGTGTAACGTACCTGCCCGCTCGACACGCGCGTCCCGGCTTGCGATAGCCTGCGTGGAACCATGTCGCTCTGTGGCCGCCCGCGCGAACGCGATGCGTGCAGGCGGTCGCGGCGCTGCACGTAGTTATCCCACGCCTTCGGCTGCACGTCCTCTGGCACGCTGACCACGCGCGCGCTCTGTTCAGATGGCGCTTTCTCCGCGTGACGCAGCGCCTGATAGCCCTCCTCGCCCGGCACGTAGGGGCTGTGCAGCCTCTCCGAGGGAGAGATAATAGTCCCCGCCCGTTGTCGCCTTGTATCGGTATACGGATGTGACGGCAGAACGGGCGAGGGCAATCCCGCGTCCCTACGGCTGCGCGCTGCATTGTATGGTAGTCGTTTTTTCCGCTCTTCGCTCATGGCTCACCCCATTCGCCGCGTAGTTCAACCTCTAACTCTAACTCAATACCAAACCGCGTGCGTACTTGATTGTGCGCTTCCATAATCAGCGCCGCGACATCCGCTGCCGTGGCCTTGCCCGTATTCACAATAAAGTTGGCGTGGCGCTGCGAAATCTGCGCCTTGCCGTGTGCAAATCCCTTCAACCCGGCCTGCTCGATCAAGCGACCCGCATAATCGCCCGCCGGGTTCTTGAACACCGAGCCTGCGCTCTGCTGCGGCGGCTGCGTCTGCTTGCGGTGCTGTTTGTACCGCTCGATGGTCGCCTTGAGCTGCTGCGAGTCTTCGCGGTGCAGACGTATGCCCAGCCGCGTGATGATCTCAGACGGCTCGATCAACGCGCGCGGAGCCGCTAAGAGATGCCCGCGCTCATCAAAGCTGACGCGGCGCGCGGCGCGGAAGCGGCTGTGCCGGTAGCTCAGATCGAGTTCTTCGTGTTGATAGCGCCGCACTTGCGGCACGGTGAACTCCGAGCCTCCGTTGATGACACGCGCGTCCAGAACCTCAACCCATTCCAATACTCGCGACAGATCGCTGTTGTGCGCGCCCGCGTTGCTGATCACGCCGCCTCCCAGCGTGCCAGGGATGCCTGGCCCAAATTCCAGGCCGCCCCAGCCGAGCGGAGCCAGTTCATTGAGCAGGCGCGGCCAACTCACGCCCGCGTCTGCCGTCAGCAGCGCCGTGCCGTCGCCCCGCTCCTCTATCGTGTAATCGCTCAACGCTATACGCGCGACGATCCCGCGCACGCCCGAGTCCGCGTATAAGATATTCGTGCCATTCCCTACCACCAGCGCCGGCCAGCGCTGTTCCGCGCAGAGCGTGATCAACTGTATCAATTCCTGTTGCGCATCCAGCGAAATCCAGAGATCGGCAGGGCCACCCACGCCAAAGGTGCAATGGCGCGCTAATGGTTCGTCGAGGCGGACACGTTCCCCAAAATGGGGGTGTAATTCAGCGTAGGCAGCCCTGGCATCGAATGTCATGTAATATCTATCCCTCGTTAGTTGGTATCAGTAGGGGCGTGTGCTTGCCCCGCCCGTTGAGCGTAAGGCTCTGTCCCGCCCGTTAACAATCGCTCTGAAATCGTATAGATGTCGCCCGCGCCCATAATCACCGCTACGTCGCCATCATGCAATATATCGCGCAACAACACTCCTGTTTCCGCCACACTGCCGCCGTGCAGCACCCGTGCCACGCTCCCGGTGAAATGCTCTCGCTGTTGCATAGCCTCGACCAGCTCGCGCGCCGAGATCAAGCCGGTATCGCGCTCGCGGGCCGGGAAAATGTCGGCGATGATAACCACGTCCGCCGCGTCAAAAGCCGTCAAGAATTGCGCGAAGAAGGCTTTCGTCCGGCTGAACATATGCGGCTGGTAGACCGCGACGAGTCGCCTTCCTGGAAAGCGTTCGCGCGCGGCGGCCAGCGTCGCCGTGATGGCCGTCGGGTGATGGGCGTAATCATCGACCAGGATCACATCCAGTTGGCGACCATCGATCTTGATTGGCTCGGCATTGCGTATCTCGAAGCGCCGTCGCAGGCCACTGTAATTCGCCAGTGTCCGCGCGATCACCTGCGCGTCGATGCCGATTACCTGCGCGGCAGCCAGCGCCGCCAGGGCATTCTGTACATTATGCACGCCCGGTAGTTGCAGGCTGAGCGGCCTGTCAGCAGGAAACCCGCCCGGCCATTGCGAATGCACGCGGAAGGTCGTTTCTCCAACGACATTCACGTCATAGGCGGCGAACGTCGGCTGTTCCTGGCGAGCGTCTGGCGCAATGAATTGCGCCGCCATACCATAAGTGATGATCTGACCCGGCCAGTCGGCCAGTCGCTCGCGCAGTTGCAGGCAGCCGGGGCTGTCGGCGTTCAGGATCAGCGTCGGTGGGAACGGCCAGTCCCCGTCCATGTCCATGCCGCGCGCAAAATGCTCGAACGCGCTCAGGTAGTCCTCGTAACTGGCATAGTATTCGGGATGCTCAAACTCAATCGAGGTCACGATTGCCAGACGCGGGTGATAGTGCCAGAAATTGTGATAGTACTCGTCGGCCTCGTTCACAAAGTACTGGCTCTTGCCCAGGCGATAGTTGAAGCCGAAGCGCGGCACGATAGCCCCAACCTCGCACGTCGGATCAAGTCCCGCGTCGAGCAGCAGTAGCGCCAGCAGCGCCGTTGTTGTGCCTTTGCCATGCACGCCGCTGACCGAGAGCAGGCACTTGCCGCGCATCAATTCGCCCAGCACTTCCTGCCAGGTGATGACAGGAACGCCCAGCGCGCGCGCCGTTGCCAGTTCCGGGTGGTCAGGATTGAGTACCAGCGCCGCCGGAACGACGATCAGCCGGTCAATGCCATGCACATGCTCAGGGCTGTGGCCGATCTGCACGGCGACTCCTGCCTGTTCCAGGGCAACGGTGGTCTCCGACGCCTGCATATCGCAGCCGCTAATTGCGATCTGCGCGCCCTGGGCGTCCCGCACCATCTGCGCGACGGCGGAAATGCCCTGGCCGCCTATTCCCATGAAATGCCATCGAGACCTGTTCAAGTATTTACACCTTCACGTATGTGTATCCGGGCGGGGCAAGCCCACGCCTCTAGAACAACGGGCGGGGCAAGCCTATGCCCTTAGAACAACGGGCGGGGCAAGCCCACGCCCCTAGAACAACGGGCGGGGCAAGCCTATGCCCCTAGAACAACGGGCGAGGCAAGCCCACGCCCCTAGAACAACGGGCGGGGCAAGCCCACGCCCCTAGAACAACGGGCGGGGCAAGCCCACGCCCCTACTATTGTTGCTGTGCTGCGAAGCGCCTGCCATCTTCAGCACGGTGGCGGCAATGGCGCGCGTGGCTTCCGGCATAGCGAACGTGCGCGCCGCCACTGCCATTGATGCTCGCTGTGCATCAGATGTCAGAACACTTATTACACGATTAACCAGCAATTCAGGTTTCACGTCCGCGTCACGTATTACCAGCGCCGCTTGCCGTCGCTCGAACATGGCGGCATTGGCTTCCTGCGGCGAGTTGCCGATGGCCGGCGGCAGCGGAACCAGCACGCTCGGCTTGCCCAGCGCGGCCAGTTCGCTCAACGTCGCCGCGCCGGAGCGGCACACCACCAGTTCCGCCGCCTGCAAGGCTATCGGCATCTCTTCGTTCAGATACGGGACGAGCCGATAGCGCTGCCTGACATCTTCGTCCAGCCCCTGTAGCGACTCCTCGGCCAGCGCGCGCGTCTCCTCGTACAACTGCTTGCCGCTGATCTGCAAAACCTGGCAATGTTGGAACAACTGCGGCAGAGCCTGGCTTGCTACCTGGTTGAGATGTCTGGCTCCCTGGCTGCCGCCCGTTACCAATACTAACGGAATCTCAGCCATAAAACCAAGTCGCTGCCGTGCCTGCTCTGGCCTGATATCCCGCGCGTCAAGCATTTCCTGGCGCAGCGGATTGCCCAGTTGCAGCGTCTTGCGCTGCGGAAAGTAGCGCAGCGAGTCGGCGAACGCGACCGAGATGCGCGACGCTAGCGGCGCGAGCAGCTTGTTCGACAGATTCGGCGGCACATCCTGCTGGTGCATCAGCAGCGGGACGCCGTTGAGTCGCGCCGCCAGCCCCGCCGGAACGGCCACGTAGCCGCCGCTCGTGAAGGCCGCGGCTGGCCGGAATTTGCGTACAATACTGACGGCCTGCGCCATGCCCACGGGTACGCGCGCCACGCCGGTCAACGTCTGCCAGGAAACATAGCGGCGCAGTTTACCCGCCTTGATCATCTCGAAGCGGAAACCTGCCGCCGGGATGATCTCGTTCTCCAGCCCGTCATCACTGCCGAGATAGAGAATGTCGGCCTCGTATTCTTTTGCTAGCATTGTCGCCACGGCCAGCGCGGGATAGATATGCCCGCCCGAGCCGCCGCCCGATATAAGAATTTTGATCATACGTTTTTTCGTACCTGCATAGATGTTGGGTCCGGCGCTTTCCGCCGAAAGGCTCGTGTGACTGTGCGGCGCGACAGCGCCGGATCAGCCGGTTCCTGGATATAGCGCGAGATATTGAGCAACACGCCCACCGCTGCCAGCGCAACGATGACCGACGAGCCGCCGAAACTGATGAACGGCAGCGGCACGCCCGTGTATGGGATGCTGGCCGTCGTCGCTCCGATATTGATGACTGCCTGCAAGACCAGCCACGTCGTGATCCCCGTCGCCAGCAGCGCGCCGTAGATGTCCTGCGAGCGCCGCGCCAGCCGGAAGCCGCGAAAGGCTAAGAATAGGAAGAGCAATATGATCAGCGCGCAGCCGATAAAGCCCAGTTCCTCGCCGATGATGGCAAAGATCGAGTCGATATATGGCAGCGGCAGATAGCCTGTCTTCTGGCGGCTGGCTCCCAGTCCAACTCCCAGTAGCCCGCCGGAGCCGAGCGCCAGCAGCGACTGGTAAAGCTGCAAGTTAATGCTCGTTACATATTTGAAGGGGTTCAAAAACCCGATCAGCCGGAAGTAGCGATAGCCATGAAATGCCTCCGTCAGGAAAATGATCCCGCCGCACAGCATTGCCAGCAGGAACTGGACGATATTGGCTCCCGCTGTAAAGAACATAACGGTTGCGATGCCCGCGATAATGATTGCCGTTCCCAGGTCGTTTTCCAGCAGCACCAGCCCGACGACGATGCCTACCAGGATCACGAACGGGGCCAATCCGTACCAGAATGATCGGACCTGATTGCCCTTGCGTGCCAGCCAGTCGGCCATATAGAGCGCCAGCGCCAGCTTCGCCAGTTCGCTCGGCTGGAAAGAGAAGAACGAGCCGAAAGCCAGCCAGCGCGACGCGCCATAGACGCTGCGCCCAAACTTCAGCACGATCACCAGCAAGATGAGCGTTACAATCATGCCGGGTAACGAGAAGCGTCGCCATATCCGGTAATCGATGCGCATCGTGACCAGCATCACTACAACGCCCAGTACAACGCCCATCAGTTGGCGCTCGAAGATGTACGAGGCATCGCCATAGTACAACGCCGCTTCAAATGAGCTGGCGCTGTACACCATCACCAGACCGATGCACACGAGCGACAGCACAGTCACCAGCAGCCACGAGTCGATCTTGCCGGGGAGGCGCGGCAGGCGCATCTCCAGGGCCGCGATCTTCTGTTGCTCTTCCTCGCTCATGACCTGCACCGGTGCGGCGGGCGGCGCGGCTTTGAACAATGACGAGAGGCGCGCGCCCGCGCTGGCAGCCTGGGGCCGCGCCTGCACTGCTCCTGTGATCCTGCCCTGGCTGCGCGGTAAGGCTTTGCGTGGCATGGTCGGACGCGCGAGCGTCTCTTCCGCTGCGTAGCGCATTCTCCCTTTCGCGCGCCCCGCCGGTCGGCTGCCGCGCTGCTGCCGCTCTAGCGACTCCAGAGCGGGCGAGCGCACTGTGAGAGGCGCGCGCCCGCGCTGCGCAGGCGTTCTTGTCCCGCGTGTGCTATCTTTCTTCGATTGTTTGTCGGAACCAAAGGCCATCGATCACCTTGCTGCCTGGGTGGGAGCGAGGTTATTACCTCTCTCCCGGAGCGGGCGGGGCAAGCCCACGCCTCTACTTGACATTGAACAAATTTTCCAGTATACTCTGATTAGACTGAAAACTAGAACATCCTTTCTCTGCAAGTAACGTGATGGCGCAATTCATTGCGCCATCACACATGTTACGTTCTCGCGTCGGGTGGGACGTGATAGTACCACATCAACTGCTGGGCGATGGTTTGCCAGAGCGGCCCGGCAGCCGTGATGCCGAAAATGGCTCCTGCCGGGCGATCCAGCTTGACTAATATAACGAACTGTGGGTTCGAGGCGGGTAAGAAGCCCGCCATCGAAGCCTCCGTCTGCGTGGCGGAGATGCCCTGCGTTGTCGCTGTTCCCGTCTTGCTCGCCACTGTATAGCCAGGGACGATGGTACTTTGCGGTGCGCCATCGAAGGCCGCGCTGACCAGCATCCCGCTCAGTTCCCGCGCCGCTTTCGCGCTGATTACGCGCCGCTCGACCTGCGGCCGCGTCGTAGTGATTTGCCCGTTGTTATCAATCGATGCGACGATATACGGGCGCATCATCACGCCGTCGTTGGCGATCGTCTGGTAGACCATCGCCATTTGCAGCGGCGTCACCTGGATGCTTTGCCCGAACGCCTGGCGCGTCAAATCGCTGGGCGACCAGGTCTGCGGGCTGTTGGTCGGCGTGCGATAATCGCCTGGCTCTTCCGCCCCGTCAATGTAATATGCCTGCCCCAGGTGAAAAGCCGCCACGTATGGATAAAAACGTTGCGCGCCCAGAATATTGTGTGCCACCCATGCCGCGCCTACGTTGGCTGAGTGTATCAGCACCTGCGTCATCGTCTCCTTGCCGTAGCCCTGGTAATTCCAGTTGTAGACGATAGGAGCGTCGCTGAACTGGATATAGCCGGGATCGTAGATGGTGGTATTCGGCGTGATCAGACCTTGATCGAGCGCCGCCGCCATCGTGACCGCTTTCATGACCGAACCGGGTTCGTAAGCGCAGTACAGGGACGGATTAAAGTACACGCCTTCCGTGCCAAGACAACCCGTCTGGCTGGAATAGTTCCCATACTGGTTCGGATCGAACGACGGGTTGCCTGCCATCGCCACAATCGCGCCGGTGCGCGTGTTGATGACGGTCACGCTGCCGCCCTGCGCTTTCAACTGTTTGACCGCGTTATCCAGGTCATTCTGTATCATATATTGAATATTGCTATCAATGGTCAGCGTGATATTTGCTCCCGGCACAGGCGCTTGCTCCGAACTGGCTCCCACCACGAGCGGATCGCCATTCAGGTCGGTTTCCGCCGTGAAGCTGCCCGGCTTGCCCGCTAGCAGCGCGTTGTACTGGCTTTCGATACCATACACGCCCTGGTTGGTGGACGAACTGACGAAGCCGAGTATCTGCGCGGCCAGCGTACCCGCCGGGTAGACGCGCCAGGTGCGCGGCTCCAGAAAGACGTCCGGCAGTTGTAGCGACTGCAATTGTTGGCTCTGCGCCGGGTTGATGCGCGTCGCGACGAGAACTGCCTGCTGATTCAGATCGAAGTCCTGCGTGAGCGTGTTCTCCGAGACCTGTGGCAGCACGCGACGGAGCGTCAGGATCAGAGATGCCAGCGCGCCCTGCGGGTTGTCGGGATGATCAACCGAGAACTGGATCGGCTCGATGTAGACATCATCGCGAATGACATTGGTTGCCAGGATGTGGCCCGACGAATCGTAAATGATGCCGCGTGGAGCGTTGAGTATTTGGTTTTGAAGGTGTTCCTGGCTGGCGAGTTGCGCCAGGTTATAGCCACTGTGCGCTTGCGCTACCTGCCAGTAGTACAATCGTCCCAGCAATCCTCCCAAAGCGACAACCACGAGCAGGAAAATGACCATTTGCCGCTTGCGAGCGCGTCTGAGCTGATCATGCATTTTCCTGACTCCTCCATTTGCTTGCGGTTAGATCATGGTTGGATCTGCTGATTATTGTTGGCGATAGGTTTGAGATTCTTAACGACAATGATTTGTACATTCTGGCTCGGCGATAGCCCCAGCTTTTTCGCCTGCTGGGCAATATAGCCGGGTGATTGTTCATTGGCAATAGTATTGACCAGGTCTTGATCCTGGCGCTGCAAAACCGCTTGTTCAGAGCGCATATTCTGAATGCTCTGATTGGCGGTAACGGCCTGTCCCAACTGCGTCAGGTACAAAACGGCCATCAAGCCGATCAATAGCACGCTAATCATCGTCAGCGGCACCAGCCCCATCGAAAAGAAAAACGGGTAGAGTTGTCGGCGTCGTTTCGCGGCCAGAATCGGTTTGAGAGGCGTTCGGTTTGTCGCGCCGCTCACGCGGTTCAGGTTATTCATAGCGTTGCGTACCTCTACTAATCTGAGCGCAAGCCCTGATCTGACGCACTACGAGCCAACAAGCATTTCGGCGGCCCGCAATTTGGCGCTGCGGGCGCGGGGATTGACGCGAACCTCCTGTTCGGTGGCTATCACCGGTTTCGGAGTCAACAGGCGTAAGCGAGCTTTGTGGCCGCATATGCACACCGGCGTATGTGGCGGACAGATGCAGTCCCTTGACTCGCGCCTCATAAATTCTTTGATTATTCGATCTTCCAATGAATGGAAAGCAATGATCACCATTCTTCCTCCACCACTTGATTCTGTATGTTTCTGATCGCCGCCCTTGCTCAACACGTCCAACATTTGCGGCAATACCGCTTCCAGGCGTTCCAGTTCATGATTGACGGCGATGCGCAGCGCCTGGAAGACGCGCGTTGCCGGATGTATCGCTCCGGGCCTGTAGCGCGCGCCGCTGGCGGCCAGCGCGGCTAACTGCGCGGTGCGAGTAATTGGCTGCCGCGCGCGCTCGCGTACAATGCGCCGGGCGATCTGCCGCGAACGGCTTTCTTCGCCGTAGCGCCAGAAGATGTCGGCCAGCTCTGGCTCGCTCGCGCTGTTTACCAGGTCTGCCGCCGTCTCCGGCTGCGACTGGTCGAAGCGCATATCGAGCGGGCCATCCATGCTGAAGGCGAAACCGCGCCGCGCGTCATTCATCTGATCCGATGAAAAGCCCAGATCGAGCAAAATACCCTCTACAGACACAAAACCGGCGGCGTTTGCGATACGCGCCAGTTCAGCGAAGCTATCGTGTACGAGAACCAGCCGTCCATTTTCAACCAATGGCG
>DATLSW010000118.1:0-7714 GCA_035533955.1 Ktedonobacteraceae bacterium
AAGCCCGCGCCTCTACGAATATTGCCGCCATTAACAGCAATGCGATGTTCTTGGGCGGGGCAAGCCCGCGCCCCTACGAATATTGCCGCCATTAACAGCAATGCGATGTTCTTGGGCGGGGCAAGCCCGCGCCTCTACGAATATTGCCGCCATTAACAGCAATGCGATGTTCTTGGGCGGGGCAAGCCCGCGCCCCTACGAATATTGCCGCCATTACCGGTGTACCAGCACCGACGCGACCTGGTTGACGCCGAAATGGTAGCCGATTTCGCGGTAATCGCTGATCGACCAGAAAGCCAGTTCGCAGCGTTTGCCCACTTCAATGCTGCCGATCTCGTCCGCGAGCGCGAGCGCGCGAGCAGCGTTGATGGTCGCGGCGGCGAGCGCTTCTTCCAACGTCATATCCATATGCGCCATGGCTAGTCCGATCATCATCTGCAAGTTTTCGCAATACGAGGTTCCCGGATTGAAATCGGTTGCCAGGGCAACATGCAGGCCATGTTCGAAGAAACGCCGCGCCGACGGATAAGGACTGCGCAGCGTATACGAGCAGCCGGGGAGCAGCGTCGCCACTACGCTCGCCTCGCGCATGGCGTCGAGATCGGCGTCGCTGGCGTGATCGAGATGATCGGCGGAGACCGCGCCCAGTTCGGCTGCCAACTGCGCGCCGCCTGATGGGCTGAGCTGATCGGCGTGCAGCTTGAGCAGATAACCAAGTTCTTTAGCGCGCGTCAGGACGCGGCGGCTCTCGTCCAGCGTGAAAGCTCCGCGCTCGCAAAAGACATCGCAGAAACGCGCCAGGCCCACAAACGATGGCAGCATCTCCTCCACGATCAGATCGACGTAAGCCTCGCGCCGGTCGCGGAACTCAGGCGGGACGGTATGCGCGCCCAGGAACGTCGGCACGATACGCAACTGGTTAAGTTGATGTTCGTAGCGCGCGCTTTCTTCCAGGGCGTTGAGATTGCTGATCAGGCGCAAACACGCTTCTTCCGTCACCATGTCCAGGCCATAGCCAGTTTTGATTTCGACCGTGGTTGTGCCGTAGCTGCGCATGGATGCGAGGCGCGCCGTCGCCAGCTCTATAAGTTGCTGGGTGCTGGCCTGCCGGGTCGCGTTGACGGTGCTGAGGATGCCGCGGCCTTGCGCCAGCAGATCGGCGTAGCTGACGCCGGAGCGGCGCAGGTGAAATTCCTCGGCGCGGTCGCCCGCGAAGACTAAATGCGTGTGCGAATCGACCAGCCCCGGCGTCACCACGGCTCCTTGCGCATCGACGACAACGATACCGTCTTGTGTTGCGCCCGTGTTGTGCTGGAACAGCGGCCCGGCGTCATTATCGGTTCCGATCCAGACAATGCTGCCATTATGAACGGCCACGGCGGCATTTTCGATGATCTGTAACGGCCCGCTAGCGCCCGCCATGGGCTGCTGCGCCATCGTGACCAGTTGTTTGATGTTGCGAATGACCAGGTTTGCCTGTACCGTTAGCTGCACTTCATCCTGCATGATGGGTCACTTCTCCTATTCTAGAAACGCGCGCGGTGGCAAAGCTGCCGCTGTGGCGACGCAATGCATTGCGTCGCCACAGCAGACCCACTTTTCCGACTTATTCTATGAGACTGCATCGTCACACTTCTCCTATCCTATCATAAGGCGATCCGCGCGCTGTGCGGCAATCACATCGCCTTTCATCCAGCGCGCGCCGAAAATGCCGATCAGACCAGCGATGATCAGAACAGGTACACAGGTGACGAGGAAGGCCAGACTTAAATCTCCGCCTGCCACGTTGTTTGCGAAATGCTGTCCATGCGTTGGATCGAAAGCTGTCGCCAGTACGCCGATGATCGACGGTGCAAAGGCATCGCCAAGCAGGTGCGCGATCAAGAGCGAAATAGCGACCGCCGATGCCCGCAAGGCAGCCGGCGCGACATCTTGCGTTGCCGCCGTGCTGGGGCCATTATAGATGTAGAGCATAACCACTGTGATGAAAAAGCAAATAACGAAGCCGATGGGTTGATGGATGAGAACGGTCAGGGCATAGGCGGGCGCGCTGAGCAAGAAACCGATGCCGCTGACCAGTATGCGCGCGCCGGGATAGCGGCGGCTCAGCGCATCGGCCAGGTAGCCGCCGATGAACAGACCCACGATGCCGGCCACGACAATGACGCCGCCGGAAAGCAGGCTGGCCGTTCCCGAACTCAAATCCAGCGTGTCCTTTTGCTGGAGATAGATCGGCAGAAACGAGACGCCCGCGCCGAGGGCGTAAAAGGCGAAAACCTGCATCATGATCAACACAACCATCGTTCTGATGCGCAGCAGCGTTGCAAGCTGCCTGAGAAAGTCCTTTGGCACGACAATGGTATGGAACGTTTCGGTATCCGCCGCCATACCGATCTCCTCTTCAGGATTGGCCGCGAAAGCTTCTTCGTCAGCCTGATTGCGACGCGGCTCGTGCATTCGCCAGACGAGGAAGGCCAGGATCAGTCCGGGGATGCCGGTGAAGAGGAAAGCGTAGCGCCAGTAGCCAAAGCCTATGCCGGCCACTTCGCCGCCCATGATGAAGCCGATCATCAGACCGACCACCGAGCCTACGGTCCAGCGACTCATGATCTGGGCGCGCCGCGAGCGCTGGTAACAGTCGCTCAGCAGGGCTGTACCGGCGGGATAGTACCCGGCTTCACCGATGCCCAGGATCATGCGCGTCAGAAAGAGCGTCAGGAAGCTATTGGCAAGGGCGGTGAGGGCGGTTACAATGCTCCAGAGCGCGACGCAGATGGCGATGACGTTTTTGCGTTTGGCGCGGTCGGCCCATGCTCCCAGCGGCAGCGTCGCCAGGGTGTAAACAACGAGAAAGGCCGAGGCGATGAAGCCGATCTGATCGAGGCTCAGATGCAGTTCATGGCCGATGACATTGGCGGCTCCGGTAAAAACGTAGCGATCCATGTAGTTCAGTAAATTGATGAAAAACATGATCCAGAAGATATACGGAGCATGTCTGCCAATGCTTTGCCCAGGGCTGTCTATGCCAGCCCCGGCGGATGGAGCGACGTCGCTCATGAACACCTCCAATAGGGGACAAAAATACGCGAGGTTAAGACAAGTTCTGGTGAGAGTATAACATCCATTGCCAGTGCCTACAAGGGGAAAAATTACCTTCTTTTATGGTCGAATCGTGTCGTAGATGAGCGGCCCGGCGCTTACGGGCGCGTCGTTCCAGGTGTAGCAAGCCAGCAGCGAGGCGCGGATCGCCTGGGCTTCGCCTTCATTGCGAGCGTGAATCTCGACGAGCGGATCGGCGGCGTGGCAATAATCGCCGATTTTGGCTTGCAAAATGAAGCCAGTACGGTGATCGATCTGGTCGCCTTTCTTGAAGCGGCCCGCGCCGAGGCGCATACTCGCTATGCCGATCTGTTCAGCCTGGATTGCGGCAATGTAGCCATCGCGCGGCGCGGTGATCATGACGCGCGCGGGCGCAATCGGCAGCAGGTCGGGATGCTCGATCTGGCGCGCGTCGCCGCCCTGCTCGGCGATGACCTCGGCCAGCTTTGCCAGCGCCGCGCCGGATTGTACAGCCTGTTCCACACGCTGCTCCGCGTCGGATTGGCTGTCGGCCGCGCCCGTCATTAGCAATAACTCTCCGGCTTCGTGGTAGCAGAGGGCTGTGATATCCTCTGGCCCAGCGCCGCGCAGCACAGCGATAGCCTCGGCCATCTCCAGCGCGTTGCCGATGGCGCGGCCAAGCGGTTGCTCCATCGCCGTAATCGCCGCCACAGCGTGCAGACCCGACAATTTGCCGATGTCAACCATGGTCTGGGCCAGCGCCCGCGCGTCCGCGAGCGTCTTCATGAACGCGCCGCAGCCGACTTTCACGTCCAGCAGCAGATGCGACGCGCCAATCGCCAGCTTTTTGCTCATGATGCTGGCAGCTATCAACGGAATACTTTCGATAGTTCCTGTCACGTCGCGCAGGGCATACAGCTTGCCGTCGGCGGGAGCCAGGTCGCCGGACTGGCTCGCCAGCACGATGTTGTGCGTAATGAGGATGCGCTTGAACTCTTCAGGAGAGAGAGCGGCGCGAAAGCCGGACACAGACTCCAACTTATCGACCGTACCGCCGGTGTGGCCCAGGCCGCGTCCCGTCATCTTGCCCACGGCCACGCCGCAGGCCGCCACGATGGGCGCGAGAGCCAGCGTGACCTTGTCACCGACGCCGCCACTGCTGTGCTTATCTATCACGGGGGAGATGATGTCGCGCACGCGCAACTGCTCGCCCGATTGTACCATCGCCATCGTCAGATCGGTCGTCTCTGGCGCGTTCATGCCGCGCCAGAAGATCGCCATCAACCACGCGGACGCCTGGTAGTCGGGGATGTTCCCTCGCGTGTATTCAGTGACGAACCAGGCAATCTCTTCCCGGCTCAGCGTTTCGCCATCGCGTTTTTTGCGGATAAGTTCTACTGCCTGCATACCCTATTCCTGCTTTGATTACACCGATTCCGACAAGACGATACGTACCGAGGTGACCTCAAAGCCATTATCCGTTTCGATCTGATAACGGTTGATTTTCTGGCTGCCGAGCAGGACGCCGCGATCAACAATCAATTGCCCGTTGGTGAAGACGTAGATATCTGACTTCTGCTGCCAGTAACCCTGGATGATGACCGTGCCGAATTTGTCGTCTTGCTGCTCTTTGTATGCTTTCAGTAAGGTTGCGACCTGCTGCCACGCCGCGCATTTGGGATAGAGAATGCTGACAATCTTTTTGCGGTTAACGACCAGCGCGGTATCTGTGACGGTATAGGCGAGCGCGCCCGGCTCTAGCGCCAGTAACTGCTCCATCGTTCGCGGCGGGAAGGGAGCGGGTGGCTCAGGCGCTGGCGGCAGCACTGGAGCCGACATGGGCGTTCTCCGGGGCGCTGCGCCGGTTTGCGAAGCGGGTACAGGTTTGGGCGGCGCTTGCTGCGGCGCCACTTGCGAGCGGCCCGGCGCGGTGTATGGCGGTTGTACGGGTTTCACAGGCGGCGGCGGATAGGCCGCATTGCGCGGCGGCTGATAAGGGTTTTGTGGCGGCGGCTGGCGCGACCCTGGTTGGTTCGATCTTCCCTTGAGATCGCGACCACAGTGAACACAGAAATCGGCTTGATCGGCATTAACACCGCCGCAATAAGGACAACGCATGGTTGATGCTCCTCTCTTTTCTCGTATTGGATGGATTGCTCGGGCTTTCGTCAATGGTAGTATAGCATATCGCTATCTGTTTGAACGCGAAGCGCACTGAACTATCCAAAGGCTCTGCAACTACGGGGCTTTATTTCGCGTAGTTTATGTATGAACAGGCAAAGAAGCTTTCTGCGACAATGGAAGGAATGATACATTTTGCAAGAATCGGCTATGAATCTGACAAGAACTGGCCCCATTCACCAGCCAAAGGACGGGCGACCAGTCGAGGTTGATGTAATCAATCTCGTCAAAACATTTGGTAAGCTAGAAGCCGTGAGGGGCGTATCCTTCAGCATGGGCAAGGGCGAAATTTTCGGCCTGCTTGGCCCTAACGGCGCTGGCAAAAGCACTACTATCAATATGATGTGCGGCTACCTGGAGACGACGTCTGGCGATACCATTGTGCAAGGCCACTCGACTTCCAAAGAGCCGCGCGTGGTCAAGAAGCTGATCGGCGTCGTACCGCAGGAGATCGCTCTGTACAAGGATCTGACCGCGCAGGAAAATCTGAATTTCTTCGGTGAAATTTACGGCCTCTCCGGCAGAGAGCGCAAGGAGCGCAGCGACGCCGTCTTGCACTTTGTCGGTCTCTATGATCGACGCAAAGACGCGATCAAGACCTTCTCCGGCGGCATGCAGCGCCGTATCAACATGGCAATCGCGCTGATCCATCAACCAACTGTGTTGATGATGGACGAGCCGACGGTCGGCGTTGACCCGCAGTCGCGCGAAAACATCTTCGACACCATTGAAAAACTGCGCGACGACGGTACGACCATCCTTTATACGACGCATTATATGGAAGAAGCCGAGCGGCTGTGCAACCATATCGCCATTATGGACGAGGGGCAGATCATCGCAATGGGAACGCTGGAGCAATTACTGGCCCTGCGCGACCAGAACCGCGAAGTGGCACGGCCTCACGGTTTGCAAGAACTGTTCATTCAGTTGACCGGCAAAACGCTGCGCGATTAGACGCATGGTGACACGCCAGCGAAAACGTTATCATCTTGCATTTTATGTGACATGAGAGAGAGTACGTGATATGAAAACTGCCTGGTATATTGCCAAGAAAGACTTGCTGCTGATTCTTAAAGATAGGAACTCGCTGATACTCATGCTGGTTGTCCCACTTTTGCTGATCATCGTGGTGGGAGAAGCTTTCGGCGGCCTCTACAGCGGCGGTCCCAGCCAGATCAACGTCAGAGTAGCCGTCAGCAACCAGGATAACGGCTACGTCGGCACGTCCATTGTCGATGCTCTGAAGATCAACATCAGCCAGCTCAAGGTGACAGTGGACACGTACAACAGCGCCAGCCAGGTGACGAATGTCGTGGGCAATGGCAAAGATACTAACGGCAACGCCGTCAACGCGGGCGTGGTCATCCCGGCTGGTACGACCGACAGGCTGATCGCCGCCTCTCGCAACGGCACGACAGCGTCGGCCAAAAATCTCGTGCAATTCTACGCGCTGCCCAGCAACAACGATCCGACCGTGACCATCGCTCAGAGTATCATCACCAATACGGTCAACGTGCTGGTCAGCTCGCAGTATGCTGGTACGTCGGCAGTCGAGCAGGTCTATAGCGTGTGCAGCCAGCCCGGCAACCACTGCGCTCAGAGCAGCATCGACGCGACGACTATCGCGCAGAACGTCGGGAAATCCGTGGCCGCTGCCGCGCAGTCGAAGACCATTCAGTCGCTGACGGCGGGCAATGCTCCCACCCAAACCAATACGTTCGACTTTATCGTGCCGGGCTACGCCGTCTTCTTCGCCCTGTTCGGTCTGCAAGCGGCGGCGGCTACCATTCTGGAAGAGAAGGAAGCCGGGACATTCCGTCGTCTGCTGATCGCGCCGGTGCGTAAGTATTCGCTGCTGGGCGGCAAACTGCTGGCGCAATTCATTCTGACGCTGGCGCAACTGCTCGTCTTGTTCGCCATTGGCTACTTCGCCTTCCATCTGACCATCGGTTCGTGGCCGGCGGTGATCGCCCTGCTGATCGGCACCAGTTTTGCCATGACCGGCCTGGGCATCTTCCTGGTCTCCATCGTCAAGACGCGCCGCCAGCTCAGCCCTATCGTCACACTGACGACGCTGATCTCCGCGGCCATCGGCGGCGCGTGGTGGCCGCTCTCCCTGGAGCCGCAGTGGATGCAGCAGATCGCCAAGATCGGTATCCCCGCCTGGGCCATGGAGGGCTTGAACGGCGTCATGCTCTACGGCAAAAGCTTCATCGGAGTGCTGCCGGACATGCTGGGCCTGCTGGCCTACGGCCTGATCTGCTTCCTGATCGCGCTGCGGTTCTTCCGCTTCCAGGAGAAAGTGGCCTGAGATAAATTGCTGATGAAATATGACCTGTTGCAGGTCATATTTCATCAGCAATTTATCGCAATGTTGCTTCAATCAACTGCGCGTTCGACTTTGTCTTCTCGAACAGGCGAATCAGTTGTTCCGCGCCGTCGCGGCGCGGAAGATCGGCCAGTTTGCGGCGCA
>DATLSW010000119.1:0-8692 GCA_035533955.1 Ktedonobacteraceae bacterium
ATTACCGATAACATGGTCGGCCATTTTATGCAGCAAGGCAAGATTCAGGGCGTGTTCGTCGGTGCGGACCGCATCGCGGCCAACGGGGATGTAGCGAACAAGATCGGCACCTATGGCGTCGCGGTGCTGGCGCATGTCCACTCCATTCCGTTCTACGTGGTCGCGCCGCTCTCGACCATCGATCTCAATATCCCTTCCGGGGATCTCATCCCCATTGAACAGCGCGACCCCGCCGAGGTCACAAGCGTGCGCGGGATGTCTATCGCGCCGCCCGGCGTTGACGCGGCCAACCCGGCGTTCGATGTGACGCCACAGCGCTATATTTCAGCAATTATCACAGAACGCGGCATCGTTTCTCCCCCATTCACGGAGGGACTGCGCCATATATGCTCAGATAACTATGTCAAAAAGGTGGAAAGTAGGCCATAATCGTCATGGAGACACTCGAAATTGTCCCAACCGTGGCCCAGTACGCGGAGCAGGTTCTGGGCAAAGAGAAATTCCGCTATGTCAGCGCCGTTGTTGCCAGTTGCAAAATGCTGGCATTACAGTTGGAAGCTGAGCAAGAACAAAATGAATCCGGCGACGCGGCGGAGAATGCTCCCCCGGCTATCGACATGGAGGCGCTGATCATTGCCGCCTACCTGCACGATATTTCTGTGGCCGAATGCGGCGTGGAGGAACACCAGCGCATGTCGGCGGAGATGGCGCTAGAATTTCTGCAAGATATCGACGTGCCAGAGGAGCGCATCAAGAAGGTGCAGCAGGCCATCTTGCTGCACGCCACGACATTGCCTGCTGAGCAACGCGACGAGGCCAGCATCGAGGGGCGTATCCTTTACGACGCTGATCAGTTGGGCCGCTTGAGCGGCCTGGCAGTCGTCACGTCACTGATCGAGTTTGGCGCGCGCTATCCTAACCGCGCCATCAATGGCGATGTGCTGGCGGCGATTTTGCGCCATATCGAAGAGCGTTTCGTGGAGTTGTATCAATCGCTCTATACTGCCCCGGCCCGCGAGATGGCGCAGGCGAAATTCGGCAGTACGCTGGCCTTCCTCGACGGCGTGATCGAGCATTTGAGCGATGCCACGCCAGTGTGATTGTCGTCAATTTGCGCGTATGTTGTACAATGTTCCAGGTGTGAGAAATCACCGTGATTTCACGATAACCCTTTCAGTTGAACCTATTTCTCTCAATGGAGTTGGCAGTGTCTATTCTTGTTGTTGGTTCGGTCGCGCTCGATACGGTGGAGACGCCGTTTGCCAGAGCAGAAGAAACGCTGGGAGGCGCGGCATCCTATTTTACAACGGCGGCTTCGCTCTACAGCCAGGTGAACCTGGTGGCCGTCGTGGGCAGCGATTTTCCCCGCGAGCATCTCGACTTTTGGAGCGGTCGCACGGTAAACCTCGATGGCCTCCAGATTCAGCCTGGGCGCACATTTCGCTGGGTTGCTCGCTATCATATGGATATGAACGCCCGCGATACGCTGGATACGCAATTGGGCGTCTATGCCGACTTTCACGCGCAGATTCCCAAAGCATACCGCGCCAGTCCATTGCTTTTCCTGGCGAACATCCAGCCGGAATTGCAGATGGAAGTGCTGGAACAGGTTGATCACCCGCGCCTGACAGTGCTGGATACGATGGAACTGTGGATTACGACCGCGCGCGCGCAATTGACGGAGATGATCAAGCGCGTCGATATCTTGCTGATGAGCGAGGAAGAGGTACGCCAATATACCGGGCAGGCGAGCATTCTAGCGGGCGTGCGGCAATTGTTCAGCATGGGCCTGCGCTACGTTATCGTCAAGCAAGGAAGCTATGGGGCGCTGCTCTTCGGCGCGGATGGCAGCTATTTTAGCGCGCCATCGTTTCCGCTGGAAGAGGTGATCGATCCCACCGGGGCAGGCGATGCCTTCGCCGGGGGCTTCCTCGGCTATCTCTCTACCATCGCGCCCGGCCCTGACGGCAATTACGCGATCCACGAGATCAAACGAGCCGTCGTGCATGGCAACATTCTTGGCTCTTTTGTCTGCGAGGATTTTAGCATCGAGCGTTTGCGCGGCCTGAGCCTGGATGACATTGAGCGACGTTATCACGTTCTCGTCGATTGTTCGCATTTTGACCCTGATTGGACTGCGGCGCGCTAAATCGCGCCCATTATGTAAAGGAAAGAAAATACATGACCATTTCATATCGTGGCGACGTCAAAGATGTCTCGCTCGCCCCACGCGGCAAAGATCGCATCGAATGGGCGGCGAAGGATATGCCCGTGCTGCGGCTGATCCGCGCGCGTTTCGCCAAAGACGAGCCGCTCAAAGGCGTGCGCATGTCGGGCTGCCTGCATATCACGACGGAGACGGCCAACCTGGCGATCACGCTCAAGGCGGGCGGCGCCGATGTCGTGCTGTGCGCCTCTAACCCGCTCACCACGCAGGATGACGTGGCCGCCGCGCTGGTGACGGAATACGGCATCCCCACCTTCGCCATCAAGGGCGAGGACGAGCAAACGTATTACCGCCATATCAACGCCGCGCTCGACCACAAGCCCAACATGACGATGGACGACGGCTGCGACCTCGTCTCGACGATACATAAGACGCGCACCGAGCTGATCCCCGACATCATCGGCGGCATGGAAGAGACGACCACCGGCGTGATTCGCCTGTACAGCATGGAAAAGAACGGCGTCTTGCGCTTCCCTGTGCTGGCTGTCAACGAATCCGATACCAAGCATATGTTCGATAACCGCTACGGCACGGGCCAGAGTTCGCTCGACGCCATCATCCGCTCTACCAACATCTTGCTGGCCGGGCGCACGTTTGTCGTGTTCGGCTACGGCTGGTGCGGTCGCGGCGTGGCCTCGCGCGCGCATGGCATGGGCGCGAACGTCATCGTGACCGAGGTTGACCCGGTACGCGCGCTGGAAGCGTTAATGGACGGCTATCGCGTCATGCCGGGCGTCGAGGCGGCGGCCCTGGGCGATATCTTCATCACAGTGACCGGCGATATCAACGTCATCGATCAACAGCACCTTGAGCGTATGAAGGACGGCGCGATCATTGCCAATTCCGGCCACTTCAATGACGAGATCAACATTCCGGCGCTGGAGGCGCTGGCAACCGGAGGCAAGCGGCGCGTGCGCGACTACGTGGATGAGTACACGTATGCCGACGGGCGGCACATTCACCTGCTGGCGGAAGGACGCCTCGTCAACCTGTCGGCGGCGGAAGGCCACCCGGCTAGCGTGATGGACATGAGCTTCGCCAACCAGGCGCTCGGCTCAGAATACATGCTTGTCAACGCGAAGACGCTCAAGCCCCACGTCTACACGCTGCCCAAAGAGATCGACAAGGAGATCGCCCGCCTCAAGCTGCATTCAATGGGCGTGCGCATCGACACGCTGACGCCTGAACAGGACACGTATCTGAATTCCTGGGAATCGGGAACGTAGGATTTAGCAGATGACATTTTTCTGACATCTTTGCAGATGTCAGAAAAATGTCATCTGTTTTGCAGTGAGTTTTCCTTGACACGCGCCATTATTCCGCATAGAATACTAGTAAGTTCTTGAACAACAGAACAAAACAAGTGCAGATATATCTGCTCTCATCCAGAGAGGTGGAGGGAAACGGCCCGATGAAGCCCGGCAACCCCCCTGCATTCTTGCAGGGAAGGTGCCAATTCCGGCGGAGCATTCCGCGAGATGAGGGGGAATGAGCCACAGAACGCTACAACCCCTATTCGTCAGGGGTTTTTTTGTACTTCATTTCTTCTCGTAATAAATTTGTGATGGAAATAGAGTAGTAGTCACTTCTGAGAAAGGAAACACATTTTGACCAGTTTCATGGAAAGGCCAAAGCTGTTCTTCACCAGCGAGTCAGTGACCGAGGGCCACCCGGACAAGCTGTGCGACCAGATTTCGGACGGCGTTCTCGACGCTATTATTGTGCAAGACCCGCTGGCGCGCGTGGCCTGCGAGACGGCGACCACGACGGGCCTGGTATTGGTGGCAGGCGAGATCTCGACGTCGGCCTGGGTCGATATCGCCGCCATCGCGCGCAAGACGATTGAGCAAGTTGGCTATACCAGCGCCGATTATGGTTTTGACTATCACACCTGTGGCGTGGTAACGTCAATTGGCAAACAATCGCCAGACATTGATCTCGGTGTGAGCCGCTCACTTGAAACGAAGAGCAGCGACCTGTTTTTGAGCGAGGACGAACTGGAGCGCGTCGGCGCGGGCGACCAGGGCATGATGATCGGCTTCGCCTGCAACGAAACGCCGGAATACATGCCGATGCCGATCAGTCTGGCACACAAGCTGACACGCCAGCTTTCGCAGGTGCGGCGCAAATCATGGAGCGGCAATGGCCCCATGGCCTACCTGCGACCCGACGGCAAAAGCCAGGTGACAATTCAGTATGAATATGGTCGCCCGGTGCGCGTTGACGCGGTGGTGATCTCAACACAGCACGCCGACTACGTTGATCAGGCGCAGATCCGCCAGGACGCCATCGATCACATCATCAAGCCGATCATTCCGGCGCATCTGCTCGATGAAGCTACCAAGATTTTCGTCAACCCGACGGGACGCTTTGTGACGGGTGGGCCGATGGGTGATGCCGGTCTCACGGGGCGCAAGATCATCGTTGACACTTACGGCGGTATGGCGCGGCACGGCGGCGGCGCGTTTAGCGGCAAAGATCCGACAAAGGTTGACCGCTCGGCGTCCTACGCGGTGCGCTACATCGCCAAGAACCTCGTTGCGGCTGGTCTGGCCGACCGCGTCGAACTGCAAGTCTCGTATGCCATCGGCGTAGCGCGTCCGCTCTCGCTCTTCGTGGAGACGTTTGGCACGGGCAAGGTCTCCGATGAAGAGATCGTCCGCCTGATCAACGAGCATTTCGATCTGCGCCCGGCCGGGATCATCCAATCGCTCAACCTGCGCCGCCCCATCTACCAGCCCACGGCCGCCTTCGGCCACTTTGGCCGCACGGATATTGATGCTCCATGGGAGGCGCTGGATAAAGTTCCTCTGCTGCGCAAAGGCGTCGGCGCGGGCGTCGATAGTGGCAACGAGGCCGTCTCGTAAATAGCAAAGAAGTTTTTTGACAGGCGAAAGGGCCATGCACTTGAGATTGCATGGCCCTTTCGCCTGTCAAAGAGCTTCTTCATGATACCAGGGGAGGCCATGACTTTTTTACTATCTTGTTGTATTCCTCCCTGTATACTCGTACACTATATTGGTGTCGCCTGTTCGATCAACAAGTTATAGTACACAAGGGGGAAACATGAAATATCTTAGCATAAAAGCTCTACGCATCAGCGCCATTTTCGGCATCATTGCCTTCGTTACAGTAGCCCTGCTGCTGAAAACAGGAGCGGTCAAGGCTGCCCCGCTGGCGACAAACTGCAAATGGAAAGCCTTCTCCACCGTAATGCCGACAGGAGCGATCAGCACAAACTTCGTCGGAGAGGCCGCGATTGCGTCAACCAATGTGTGGGCAGTGGGATACTATATCGACGCGAGCAACAACGTGCTTACATTGATAGAACAATGGAACGGCCAGCAATGGAGCGTTGTTTCCAGCCCAAATCCTACGGGAGCGACCAACAATCACCTGGTAACGGCGTCAGCCACCTCGGCCAATGATGTATGGGCAGCCGGTTACTATTTCGATACCACAACCAACACCAACGAACCGTTGATCGAGCATTGGGACGGCACGAGTTGGAGTATCATCAGCAGCCCGAATACCGGCACGCCGAACAACCTCATCGCTGCCATTACCGCTATCTCGACCAGCGATGCCTGGGCCGTCGGCAGCGCCGACACTACCAATGGTCAGAACACACAGCCGCTGCTCGAACACTGGAACGGCACACAATGGAAACTCGTCACGGCCCCCACGCCGTCTCAAACGGTCGATAACTCCTTCACCAGCGTGGCGGCGCTCTCCGCCACCAGCATCTGGGTAGTCGGCAGCTCATATACCACCAGCCAGACGACGGTAACGCTGACTGAACACTTGAGTGGAACCAAATGGAGCGTTATCGCCAGCCCCAGTCCAGGAACCGGTTCCCTGGGTTCGCTCCTGAACGGCGTCACCACACTCTCCTCTGGCAACGTCTGGGCCGTGGGACAATATTATCCGAGCAACAGCAGTACGAGTGAAGAAACGCTCGTCGAGCATTGGACCGGGTCCCGGTGGAAAGTCGTTGCCAGCCCGAATTCACCATCCGGCGTCTCTGGCAATGGCCTCTTCAGCGTGACGTCGGAGACAAAAACCAACATCTGGGCTGTTGGAGCCTACTACGATAGCCAATCCAACTCGCAGGTTTTGGCCGAGCATTGGAACGGTAAAACCTGGAATATCGTCAATGCCCCCAATCCTGGGACATTGGAAAACCTGGCATGGTCCGTGGCGCGCATCCCCGCGACCAGCCGAGTCTGGCTGGTCGGCTTCACAAGCAGCTCCTCAGGTAGCGGTCAGGCGCTGTCTGAACGCTATTGCTAACAAGAGAGATTGCCTGTACTCCCCCCATTTCGCGTATAATGAAGCAGATTGTACCGTGTATAGTTTTGGGAACCTCATCAATAAGACAACGAACCGTGCCAAAGAAAGAGAGCATAACGTTATGGACTTTTCGCTCAGTGAAGAGCAGTTGGCAATACGCGACACCTGCCGGGAGTTTGCCGAGCAGGAAATCAAGCCACAGGCCGAAGAGATGGATCGGACAGGCGCGTTTCCGTATGCGCTGATCCAGAAAATGGGAGCGCTGGGACTGCTGGGCCTGCCGTTCCCCGAAGCATACGGTGGAGCAGAGGCTGATTTTCTCTCATACTGCATTGCCATTGAAGAGATTTCGCGGGGCGATGTCTCGGTGGGCATCACCATGGAAGCGCACACATCGCTGGGAGCCAGCCCGTTTTTCCTGTTCGGCAGCGAAGAGCAGAAGCAAAAGTATCTCGTACCGCTGGCGAGCGGAGAACAATTATGGGCGTTCGGATTGACCGAGCCAGAGGCCGGCTCAGACGCCGGCGGGACACAGACGCGCGCCGAGCTGCGCGCTGGTTTCTGGCATATCGACGGCGCGAAAGCCTTCATCACCAACGCGGGCACGAATATGACCGGCGGCGTCACCATTACCGCCATGACTGGAGGACAATGGCCCAACGGCCGCAAAAAGATCACGAACATCATTGTGCCAAAAGGGACGTCGGGCTATATCATCGGCAAACCATACAAAAAGATGGGCTGGAAAGCCTCGGATACGCGCCCTCTCACCTTCGAGGACTGTATGGTCCCAGCAGAAAACATTCTGGGTGAACCGGGCGACGGGTTCCGGCAATTCATGCACATTCTGGACGGCGGGCGCATCGCCATCGCGGCGCTCTCGGTCGGCTTAGCTCAGGCATGTCTCGACGAGGCGCTGAATTACGCGCGGATACGCAAACAGTTCGGGCAGCCCATTGGGAAATTCCAGGCGATTCAATTTAAGCTGGCCGATATGGATATGGAAATCGAACTCGCCCGTTTAATGTACTATAAGGCGGCGTGGCTGCATATGCAAGGCAAACCCTTTGCGCGAGAGGCCGCGATGGCAAAGTTGTTTGCCTCCGAAACAGCCAAACGCGCTGCCGACCAGGCGGTCCAGATTCACGGCGGCTATGGCTTCATGGATGAATTCCCGGTCTCGCGCTACTGGCGCAGCGTCAAGATCAACGAGATCGGCGAAGGGACGAGCGAGGTGCAGCGTATGTTAATCGCAAAACATCTCAATCTGTTCGATCATGAAGCATAATCTACCGTGAACGTGAGCAGGGCGACCGCGCAAGTCGCCCTATTTTCATGTTTTTCTCATGAAAGGGAGGCATTCTATGGATATCACCCCACCTGATCAGAACGCGGCGCCGCTGGGACGCCAGCATACGCATTTATCTTCGGGAGATTTGAATCGTCTGTTGGGAGGAATACACTTTCGGTTCCCGTCGTTCAAGCACGACCACCCGCCAGTGATCAATGTCAACGAAGAGATGGATCAGAAGCTGACCGCAGGACAAAAAATCGCGGATAAGGTGGCCTCGACGGTCGGAAGCTGGCCTTTTATTATTATTCAGAGTACCATCCTGGCCGCGTGGTTGGTGCTGAACAGCCTTGTATTGATCTATCATTGGGATCCCTATCCTTTTATACTTCTCAACCTCATGTTGAGTTTTCAAGCGGCTTACGCTGCTCCATTCGTGATGATGTCGCAGAATCGGCAATCTGAGAAAGATCGCCTCACCGCTCAGAACGACTACCAGACAGATATCAAAGGCGAAGTAGAGATTCGCAATCTCATGGATCACCTGGATCACCAGGATAAAGTGTTGCTCCAGATTATCGCGCGTATGGAGGAGCAGCATCTTGATATGCTGCACCGCATCAGCCAGCTTGACCCTGATCTGGCAAAACGCCTGGGCATTGACATTGTGGAAATAAGCACGGAAGAGGTGAAAACCGAGGATCGTGAAATCGGCGGCAACTCCGAGTAGGGCCGATCAAAACCTGCTAACGCGGCCAGTCGAAGACTTTCAGGGTAATAGGCTGGCTGCTGCCAACGCTATTGGTGATATTGGATTGGCCGGTATTGACCATCCACACGGTGCTATTGCCGTTGACAGCCAGGAATTGGGCATTATTGAG
>DATLSW010000120.1:0-5506 GCA_035533955.1 Ktedonobacteraceae bacterium
GTAGGGGCGTGGGCTTGCCCCGCCCTTGTGCGCGACAATGCGTCTTTTTTGGGCGGGGCAAGCCCACGCCCCTACAGACAATGAGAGCCTATCAATCAAGATGTTTGATGTAGTTGCGATCCTCTGCAATGACGTGGAAGCCAACCGATTCGTAGAGGCGGCGAGCGGGATCGTTGCCATTATGGGTGTTGACGATAGCGCTGGTAGCTCCAGATGTCTGTAGACGCCGCAGCCCTTCCAGCATCACAGCCTTACCGATACCGTACCCACGAAATGCCGCGCGTGTGCCGACCGGCTCAAATTCGCCGCACCGGTTGAGGGGATCGAGCCAGCAGATACAGTAAGAGGCGAAGGTTCCATCAGGGGCTACGGCTACAATGTCCAGTTCGGGCGTGTAGCCAGGAATGGTACGCAAGCGCTGATAGGCTTGCAGCGTCACGCGCGAGGGATGCCAGACATCGCGGTGGATTGCCACCCGTTCCTCAAATTCGCGCTCGCCCGCCACATGCCGTACCTGCCAGCCCTGCGGTAACGCTGGATCAAGCAAAATTCCATCAAGTTCGCGATACATATACAGCATGCCGATGTCGCCGGGCTGGTAGTTATGGCGAAGGAGTGCATCCCGCAGCGGCGCGTCATCATCGTAGCTGTTGTTATACAGCAGATCTTTCGATGGATCTTCTTTTCGCTCCTCAGCAGCTCGCTCGTCCAGCCATGCTAACATCGCATTGTATAGTGCCGCGTTTTCCTGTTGGCCTGGATGAATCTGTGTCCAGGAGCTAAAATCTGTTCTGCCGATATCAAATAGCGCGAAACCGAGTAATTTGCTTTGTGTATTTTGCCAGAGGCGAATATTGCGGTAAGGATCAAATAAGGTGTTCTGGTATATGTTCCAGATAATATCACCCATATGCAGATAGCTGCGATACGACTCATCAGCCCAGATCTCCATAACGAACTGTTTCAGGAGTTCCAGGTCGCGAGAGCCGCTGAAAGGACGCGAAGTTATGTCCATTGATGATTCCTCTTAGCTTGTTTCCAGGGTATCACCCTGCTTTCCTTTACATCCTTTATGCCTTGTCAAAACGATCCATTAGCTTCATATCCTGTACAACTTCCAGCAACGAATCAAGCCTTTCGACGAGTTCCTCAAATATTTTGTGCGGCACAATATCCATCACCGGCTTACCATCCTGCATGGCTGTGATGATATCCACTTCTCCTTGCTCAAATTGTTCTGGTAACTGTGTGATGATATCCTGAATCTCGGAGAGTGGGCGGGTTTTTTGCCGCATAGGTGACATTCCTTTCATACCGCTTCAAGCAAACACGCCAGCACATCCTCTACTTTGCCGATGATCATGTCAGCGCCGCGCTGCTGATAAATCGCGACCTCGTCGTCATGCACCAGCATGACGGCCAGTATCGCAGGATCGGCTGGTTTTCGTATAGCCGAATAGTTGATGACCAGGTCGTGGTCGTCTGCCGTGTCGCCGATATACATGCCGCCTTGAGCGCCGACGGCTTCGATAGCAAGTTGCAGGGCGCGCGGATCGGGCTTGGGACATTGTGTCGCCGAGATCACCACGTCCCACCAGCGCGCGCCGCTGTAGGCTTCGATGCGTTCCAGCGCGCTATCAACCTCTGGCCCGACGCGCCCCGTGATCATGCCCAGGCGGCGCAGTCCAGCATCGTGCAAGCGCGTGGGAAAATCCGGCGCGAACAGCATGGTTTCGCGGTGGACGAAGCCGGGCGCGTCGGGCAGATAGCGTGCGGTTTCGCCGAAGCGTTTCGGATATTCAGCCGCGCCCCAATAGTATTCGTGATACAGGTCGCCGATCAGTGTATAATCCAGGCGCGCGCTGGCGGGAACGATCTCGTTCACCCACTTGCTGCCGCCGTGTCCCGCCAGGTTCGCGGCGCGCGACAACGTCGCCCATTCCTGGCTGCTGCGCTGCGCCAGCGCCGTACCTCGCCACTCTCGCAGGCGCGCTGTCGAGATGGAGGCCAGCAAATAGCACATATCCCAATCGTTATTGTAGCCTCCAGCCTGCTTGAAGGCGTTCACATCCTCAAGCGTCACCAGTGATTTCCCTTCGCGTTGTCCCCAGTCGAGGCCGAAGATCGTCCCGGCAACATATTCCGCGACAGCAATATCCGCCGCGCGAAACGACTCGCTGGTTTTGATCAGCACGCCGTCAACATCGAAGAAGATAGTATCGCAGGGAATGGGAAAGCGCAGGTCTGGCCTTCGCCAGATCGGAGAGTGCATAGGTGGTCCTTTCATAACGCGTTGATAGGATCATTATATAATGTCATTGAGAAAGCTGCAAAAAGCAATGAGAACAATCTGATGCTTTTTGCGTTCAAGTCTTAGAAGACGGTGTCATTGCGGTTCAAATCGTCAGAATCTCATCCCAACGGCTGGTAAACTGCTGCGAGAGTCGTCGTCGCTGCATGGCCCACACTCTGGTAGTGCCTTGCACCGCGAGAAACAAGGTATCGCGGCCATAGACGCGGTTGATGGCATCGACCAGCGCCATGAGCCGGGCTTGCTTGACATGCTGCGCGAGCGAGAAAGCGCCAAAGAGATCGGGCTGCACCGCATCAAGCGGCGTAATGTGACTCAGATAGACTCCGGCTTTCTTGTACCGGTACCCGTCTTTATACATGGCCCGCAAAGCCGCGAGAGCATGATGGATTAGTTCCGGAGTAAATGCCGTCGGATAGGCGATGGTGCAGGTAAACGAATTGGAATAGTGCGGGATGGTTTGATTGAAGGTGTTTGTGCGGATGAACACAGTTAATGAGGCGGCGAGTGAGTCCTGCTGGCGCAGCTTTTCGGCGGCTCTGGCTGTGTATGTCGCTACCGCTTCGGTCAGCTCAGCAAGCGTCGTCACTTCTTTGCTAAAGGACCTGGAACACATGATGCCTTTTTTCGGTGGTCGCTCCGTCTCCAGTGGAATACAGGAAATCCCCCGCAGTTCCAGCACAATCCGCTCGCCCACAACGGTAAGATAGCGCCGTATCCACTTCTGATCAGCATACTTGAGATCGCGCGCTGTCGTCATACCATAATTAGTGAGAAACAAGGCATATTTGCGTCCGATGCCCCAGACGTCATCAACGGCAATCTTCGCCAGCATCTGGTCGAGCGCATCTTCTGCAAGCTGAGTCAGGTCGAGGACACCTCCGAAGAGAGAATCAGTTTTGACGACCTCGGTGGCGACTTTGGCAAGGCATTTGCTTGATGCGATGCCAACGGAGACCGGGATGCCGGTAAACTGCATGACCCTGGCCTTGATGGTTTTGCCAAACTCGGTCAGATCATCAATGGTCAGATCGGTCAGGTCCAGAAACGCCTCATCAATGGAATAGCTCTCTATGGTTGGAGAAAAACTTGCTAAGACTTTCATGACCCTGGCCGACATATCGGCATAGAGGGAATAGTTGGAGGAGAAGACCTGCACGTTGTGCTGTTCAATGATGTCCTGGCACTGAAACAACGGCTGCCCCATCTTGATCCCCAATATTTTGCTTTCGTTCGACCGCGCCACCACACAGCCGTCATTGTTTGATAGCACGATGACTGGCCTGTTGTGTAACCGTGCGTTAAATACGCGCTCGCAGGAGACGTAAAAGTTATTGCAATCGACGAGCGCAATAACTTTTTGTTTCATCTCACCTCATTTTATGAATGCAATACGTCACCACACCCCACACTTGAAACTCCATCTCCTCGGTGATCGGGATGGGCTGATAACGCGGATTCGCGGGCAGCAACGCGAGCTGGTCGTTCTGGAGAGAGAGGCGCTTGACGGTAAACTCGCCGTTGAGCAGAGCCACAATGATCGCCCGGTCAGCAGGAGAGATAGCCCGATCAACGACCAGGATATCGCCTTCGCGGATTCCGGCATCGTGCATGGAGTCGCCGGTCACGCGCACATAAAAGGTCGCCTCCGGGTGCTGGATCACCAGGGAGTTCAGGTCGAGAACATCGTCCCGGTAATCATCGGCTGGGGAAGGAAAACCCGCGTGAAGCAGGGATGCCACCACCGGGATGCTTCGGTAGGCTTGATCGCGCTTTCTCATGCTGTCCATAGCGACGCTTTTCCGCCGTCCTTTCGCTGCCTCTTCGGCTGTTTATCAACAGGAACGTTTGTTTCAATTATAAACACGGCTGCCAAGTATTTTATCGCCCGGTTGTTTCGTGCAAATGATGATCGTATTATGTAAAATAGCGCAGATTGTTTCGTACAAAGTTTCTACAATTTGCGCGCTATCTATGTGCGGTCTGATCTCTACCTCATAAAGCGCTGCTTGATAGTACAGACAACCAGGATGGGCATTGCTGGTTGAATACATGGTATCAACGGCTCTGGCAATGGAATGCCTGGAGAAAGATGCTCCTCCTCCAAGCGTCAAGAAGGAGAGGACGAAGCGCCATGGGGCGACAGCAAGTATTGCGCCATCTGGCGAGGAGAATTCGGCAAAATCGGGATGGTCACTTCTCGATAATCATCAGCAATGAAACCTGTAGCGTGAAAAAGCGTGCAGATAGTTGCCCGTCTGCACGCTTTTTCACTCTTTCCTCAACCGCAGCCTCTCCGACACCTCCGCCAGCAGTTCGTTTACTTGCGCGATCGTAGCCTCCGATATTTGCGCAGCCGGGCCAAGCTCGACGCGCAGGTGGAATGACAGGTTCAGACCAATGGTCTCTTTCGTGAGTTGACCAACCTGCTCGGCGAGATTTTGTATTTCGTATTCCTGTAGATCGGCCGCGGCGACGAGCATCCCCGGCGCGGCAGGGGCGGCAGACTCGCGTATCGTCAGGGACGGTGGCGGGACGGGCGCGGGACGAGCGACTGGCTCAGACGGCAGGCTGAGATGAACAGAGCGAGCCGCGGAGAAAGCGCACGGCCAGGGGCCGGAGTCGGCGGTGGTTTCCAGCCAGCGCGCGCGCATGGCGGCGTCGATGGTTTGCCGCACCGTGTACCAGGGCAGAATTTTGCCAACCTTTGCCGAGAGCGCGTTGGCGATGTCAAACGCCGTTGTGCTGTCACCGCGCCATGCCTCCGGCAGCGTCGTGGGTACAATCTCGGTGTGCGCAATGGGCTGCGGCGGGCGCTGCACGGTGGCGTCATCGGTCAGCACGCCCTCCGGCACGTCCTCGGCGAAGAAACTGCCGCGACCCGCCAGCAGCCACAGGCGCTGCTCCTTGACGGCGGCCAGCACTGCCCCATCCACTATCTCGCGTCCGGCGCGCGGGATGGCGACCGGCTCAGCATAGCCACCCATTGAAACCTGCACCACGCGACCTGAGAAGTAGGCGTAGAGGTCTGCCAATATTAACTCGTCGCCTTGCCAGAGTTGCGGCAGCACGCCCGGCACGAGCAGCGCGGGCGCGAGCGCCGCCAGTGTCGCCGTTTCCGGCAGCGCCACCTCTAACGCCGGGTCGCGCAGCGCGATCTCGTCAGGCAGTTCGCGCCAGAAGGTGCGATACGAT
>DATLSW010000121.1:0-2728 GCA_035533955.1 Ktedonobacteraceae bacterium
ATGGGAAAGAGGTTATCTTGCACCTCGAATTTCAACGGCGCGGCGATGGGGAGATGGGCAAACGGCTGTGGGAATATAATACCACGGCTACCAACAACAGTGGCTTAACAGTCTACTCCGTCGTCATTTACTTGAGAAAAGAGCGTAAGATACTGGAGTCTCCCTATATCCGCAAGTCGCCGGATGGGGAACTACTCCATGTCTTTTTCTACCAAATTATCAAGCTCTGGGAATTACCCACCGGGCTGTTCTTTCAACCGGGCATGGAGGGTTTGCTGCCGTTAGTCACATTGATGCGCGATGGCAAGCGGTCATCGATGAGATGATCAAGCGACTCATCGCGAGCAATAAAAGCGATCTGTTGGGCTTTGCGTATACATTCGCCAGTCTGATTTTCGCGAAGGGTGGCGAACGTGAATGGCTGATTGAGAGGTTTGCCATGTACAAAAAAGAACTGGAAGACTCCTGGGCCTACCAGGAAAATTTACATGAAGGTATCGAGCAGGGGCGAGAAATAACACAATCATATGAGATATTCATCATTCTGGGACAATTTACCGCAACCGATTATTGGGCTGGCGCCGATGGATGGCGTGACCGACGCGCCGAATCGCACTATGCACGGCCTCTACGGGCGACCGGACGTTGTACTGACGGAGTTCACGAACGTCGAGGGGCTGTGGCGCGGCAGCGATCGCATCTTCCGGGATTTTCTCTATACGCCGGCGGAGCGGCCCGTCGTGGCGCAAATCTTCGGTTGCCGACCCGAATACTTCTATAAAGCGGCGCATGTCGTGTGCGAGCTTGGCTTCGATGGCCTCGACATCAACATGGGCTGTCCGGCCAGCAATATCGCCAACAAAGGCGGCGGCGCGGCGCTGATTCGCGTCCCCGACACGGCCAAAGCCATCATTCGCGCCGCGCAGCAGGGCGTGCGCGATTGGGCCGACGGCCAGACGCTTGAAGACCTGGAGATGGACCCGGAGCGCATCAAACATATCCGCCACATGAACGAAGAGCGCGTGCAGCGCTGGGGCGACAATCCACCCGGAGAGCGCCGCCTGATCCCTGTCTCCGTCAAGACGCGCCTGGGCTATGACACCATCATCATCACCGACTGGGTCAAGGATTTGCTGGAGCTTGAGCCGCACGTCATCACCATTCATGGCCGCACGCTGGTGCAGCGTTACAAGGGCTATGCCAACTGGGACGCCATTGCGGCCGCCGCCGAAATTGTGCGCCAGACCGATACGCTGATCTTCGGCAATGGCGATATCCATAATCTGTACGAAGCCGCGCAGCGTATCCGCGCGGCAGGTGTGCATGGCGTGCTGATTGGCCGCGCCACCTTCGGTAATCCCTGGCTTTTCCGCGACCGCGCCAGGCTGAAAGCCTTGCTCAACGCGGGCATCAATCCCACGCTCGAAGATCTGCCGGAACCCAATCCGAGCCGCGAAGAACGCCTGCTGATGGCGCTCGAACACGCGCGCGTTCACGCTAAGCTGAAAGGCGAGGATCATTTCGTCGATCTGCGCAAGCACATGGGCTGGTATCTCGGCCATTTCCCAGGCGCGAAATACGTGCGCAACGAACTTGTCCACATCAACAGCCTGGCCGAGGTCGAGCGTATCATCCAGGCTGCCTTCGATCAGCCCGCGGATGAAGACGAGACGCCACTTGAGCTGATCGACGATGAGACGCGGGATACGGAACTGGACGCGGCGTGTATCGTATGATCTCATGCGGAAACCGGCCCGCTGCCTCTTGCAAGCAGCGGGCCGGTTTCCGCATGATTATACCGCCATCTTTTTGAGCCACGGATAATGCTCGCGCAGATGCCCCGCGAGGCGGCGCAATACCTTCGCTGCCGTCCACTCCTCGCCTTCATGCGTAAATACTCGACTGCGCTGCTCCTCGCTCAGGCCACGCAGCGCCAATTCGGAGTCCATGCCCACGTCGAAGAGCGCGACTGATATCTCTGGGGATAGCTCCGTCAGCGGTTTCTCACGCGGCACGTCGGACAGGCGCGAGACATACCACAACTCGGCTTCGATAATATGCCACAGGTGTTTGTCCACTGACCACGCGCCGGGGGCAAGCGCGCGCACGCGCTGTTCTGCCGGCATGCTTTCATACAGATCGATCAATTCGGCGCGCGCCATACCTGCCACGTTCAGCGCCATGTCGATCTCTTCGTCGCCCGGCGGCGCAAGCTCAGCCTCGAAGCGCGGCCCCTTATCGTTATCGCCCGCGGCGAGTTGCTCCTTTACCACAACGGTAACAGCGTTATCTATCTCTTCGATCAGATCATTCGCCTTCAACCAGCGCACATGGTTTGCGATAGCCGCCGGGGCTGCCGCGAGCGCCTCTTCTAACATTGGCGCGGTAGAAAGGCAGCCCGGAAGTTCGCGAAAATAAACCATATATTCGCTCGGCCATTGCTCAACGAGCGCGTTATACTGCATATTGCTCTCCTTCAATAGAATCACATGGCTTTTCGCAATGTGTATCGCCGTTCTCCGAAACCTACCCATTGAGGACAAAACCCAAACAGTGTTCGGTTCCTGCTTCAACGCGGGCAGTTTCGCTCTCTGTTGCCAGAGAGCCAGAGCCGCCCGCTCCACAGGCGTTTTGTGTGTCGATGGAACTCACCGCCACAACTTTTAAATTGATGGCCGCGTTGAGATCACGATCCAGCACCATACCGCACTCCTCACAGATGAACGTT